>NZ_JBSFNQ010000118.1:0-18527 GCF_053981115.1 Streptomyces sp. NPDC003691
CATCGCCGTCGGCGAGGAGGTGAGCCCGGAGGCCCACGACCCACCCGAACCCAGACAAGGCGGGTCACGACCCCACGTAGCAACGGTCACAAAGCCTTTCAGCCCCGCCGGCGTTTGAGGCGCAGAAGCAACCCGCACCCCGCGGGCAAGGCACACCCCAGGGGGGCAAGGCACACACCCGGGCACCCGGCACCCCGTAGGGAGCACGGCCCCGGGGGAGGCTACCCGGGCGCACCCCACAGCGGGAGGCGAGGATGCGGCCTTGCGGGGCGGGGGAGAATGGACGCTGGAACGTGACCGACGCCCGGAGGACGTGACATGACCCAGCCCCCGCAGGGACACCGCAAGCCGCGCCCTGCCACGCTGCTGTTCGAGCCCGCGGAGGCCGCCGCCGATCCCGAGCACTTCTTCGACCTGGAGGCGATGGACGACCCCCGCGCCCTCCTGGCCCGGGCCACCGAGCTGACCCTGGCGTTCCGGGCCGCGACGGACCGGGCGGTGGAGTACCAGGCTCTGGCCGCCGCGCAGCTCGCGGACCCCCGGCGGTTCGACCGGATGACGCCCGGTGACATCGCCGACCGTGCGGGCTGGACCGAGGACTACGCGCGGAAGATGATCGAATTCGGCCGGGGCCTCGCCCGCGAGGACGGCCACGCGTAGGGCGCAGGGCCCGGGGGCGCCCCGGCCCCGTGCCCACCAGGCCCCACCCTCAACGCGCCGCGCGGGCAACCCGCCGCGTAGGCAACCGGCATATGCCGGGCGGCAAGATACCCCGTCCGCCCCCGCCCTGTCACCGTTTCACCGACAGAGTGGAATCATGCGGTCACGCCCGGTACACCTGATGTCATGAGCTCCCCGACGAGTCCGACGAGCGCCCCGTTACCCAGCGGCCCCGCCCTGCCGCCCACCCCGGAGGAGGGACTCGTCGCGGGAGGCGGGCGGCAGGAGAGCACCCGGGTCGCGGCCCATCTCGCAGCGGCGCGCCCCCCTGCGGCGCAGGCCGCAGCGGCGCAGGTCACGGCCGCAGGAGCGGACTGGCTGGCGGCCGCGGGGGCCTCGCCGCGCCCGCACTGGGAGCACCGCCCGGGTGCGCCCTGCGCGCCCGCCGTACTGTCGTGCGGGCGCCTGTTCGACGTGGTGAGCGCGCCCGCCGTGTTCGGGCGGCTGCTGCTGGACCGGATCTGGGAGGAGGGCCCGGGTTCGGGCCCGGTCGCGGCGCACCGGGGGCGGATGCTGATCTTCGCGGCGCCGGGTACGGCGGCCCGGCTGCCGGCGCTGCTGAGCTGGGAGGAGTGGGGTGGTTTCGTACCGGCGCTGATGTTCCACGGCCGGGGGGACGCGGTGACGGCACCCCCGCTGACCCCGCCCGGGGGCGACGCCGGGGCGCTGCCGCGCTGGCTGGTGGCGCCGGGGAGCCGGCATCCCTGGCTGCCGGGTCCGGAGGTGCTGCTCTGGGCCTGTGTACGGGCCGTGAAGGCGGCGCGGGCGGCTGCCGGGGCCGTGCGTACGGGCCCTCCGGCGGGGCCGTACGGACCGATTTCTCCTCTCCCGGACCAGGGTGCTAATGTCTACGACGTCAGCAGGCGCCGCTAGCTCAGTTGGTTAGAGCAGCTGACTCTTAATCAGCGGGTCCGGGGTTCGAGTCCCTGGCGGCGCACAGACGGGGAAAGCCCCCTTGCGAGAGCGAGGGGGCTTTTTCGTGCCCGCAGAGCCGCGCCAGGAGCCCGGGGCCGGGCCTGCCCCGGGGGTCAGCCGGTGCTGATCTTGACCGTCCAGGCGCCCGTCGCGGTACGGTCCGTCACTTCGATCCGGATCCGCTCCCCCGACCCCCCGGACAGAGTGAACGTTTCTCCAACGCCCAGCGGGGCATCCGCCAGCTTCGGGTACACCGAGCGGTCCCAGCACGCCTCCGTCTCGGGGTGGGTGTCGATCACCTCGACCGGACCGCCGCCGGAGACCGTGTCCGCGCGGACCCGGTAGAGGAGGACGCCCTCGGTGCAGGTCGTCCGGTCGTTGCCGGCCGCGCCGCGCGCCTCGACCGCCAGGGCCGTACCCGGACCGGTGCGGACCACGGCGAGCCGGGTGCCGAGCGCCCCGCCCGGGGCGGGTGCCGCGCCGACCGGTTCCAGGGTGATCGTCTCGGGCCGGGTGATACAGCGCACTCCCCCGCCGTCCAGCCAGCCCAGTTTCCATTTGTGCCAGGCGAACAGATCGGGGGCCAGCCCGAACTGGCTGCCCATGACGTCCCAGTCGCCGACGTAGGTGTCCCAGTCGCCCTTGCCGTCGACGGGACGCTGATAGAGGTCGGGCAGGTCGAAGACGTGCCCGGTCTCGTGGGCGAGCACGTTCCGGTCCGGCGGGTGCTGCTCGAAGACCGTGACGACCCGCCGGAGCCCGGTGCCGTCGTAGGTCATCGGCCGGGCGAAGTTGACGACCTTGGTGGCGTCGGAGTCCACTCCCGGCGCGTCGGGGTCCGCGACCAGATAGACGATGTCGTACCGGGAGAAGTCGACGGTGCGGTCGGCCGCGCCCAGGGCGTCCCGGAGGAAGGACTTCCGCTGCCCGGCGCCCCAGTCGCGCCGTATCCCGTACGCCGTGGACGGCTTCGGCATCCGCACCCACTCGCGCTGCGGATGTGCCCGCAGGGCGAACCGCCCGTAGGAGGCCCGTTCGAAGAAGGCGCTGGTGGCGGGGAAATGGTCGGCGGCCAGCTGCCCGGGAGTGGTGCGCGGGGCCGAGTCCGGGAAGGAGAGGAACACCATGACGGCGTCGAGGCTCCGGGCCGGCCGGGGATAGGCGGTGTTCCAGGTGTCGAGCCCCAGGGAGTGGTGCGCGGGCGTACGCGTCAGCGCGCAGGAGGCGGACGAAGTCTTGGCCACGGCGGGCCCCGCCACCAGCGAGGTCGCCGCGAGGGCCAGCAGGGAGGTCAGTGCGGCGGCCGCGCTGCGGGCCCGGCTGCGCTCACCGCCCGTACCTCCCGCCCCATCGTCCCCCCGGTCACCGCCGCTCCGGCCGCCCGAGCCGCCGGGGCCGTCCGATCCGTACAGACGCCCGCCTTCCACACTCCCGGGTGGACCCGCGGGTGACTGCTGACGCTCCACGTGGACCTCCGGCTGCGGAATGCGGCGAAATGAACGACACCTCGACCACCTTGTGGTGATTTCATGGCACACGACCACTTCCGGTGCCCCAGTCGGGTGACCGCTCCGACACCGGTCCGACACCGAGCTGAGACCGGCGGCCCGCCGCGGTTCCCGGAGCCGACGCTCCGGTCGGCAGATCCGGTCAGCGGGGGATCAGATCGCCGGGCACAAACGAACAAGTTCGAACCGAGGCATGCAGAAACGATCTGTCAGTGGCTGCCGGGACACCGCGCCGCGGCGGTGAAGGTGGAACGCCCCACAGGGCAGCCTCTATGATCGGCACACTTTCCCCGGTCCGTTTCCTCAACGTTCCTGAGCTTTCCTCAACTTTCCACATCTATACCTTGGTTTCCTTGCATTAGGTTGTTTTTGGATCTCTCGCGATCGTTCCCCGGCGGCTCTCGTCACCGCCGCGGGCCGGTCGACGGCTCGTGTGACGCATTCCGACCACATCCACGACACAACTGCACTGCGGGAGTGAAAGCGGTGAGCGGAACCCCCGAAGGAACAGGGTCCGGGCGGGACTATCGGGCCGCGTTCGACGCGGCGGACCTTCCCATGGCCGTCGTCGGCGCCGACGGCCTCGTCACCGGAGCGAACCCGGCCTTCGCCGGGCTCTTCGGCGGGAACACGACGGGCCGCAGCGCCGAGGAGCTCACGGGACTGGCGGCCGACCAGGACAGCCGGAAGACCTACCGCGAGGTCCTGCGCGGCCGGCGGCCCCGGCTGTGCTGCACACGCCGGGTGAAACGCGCCGACGGCGGCACGCTCTGGGCGGAGATCACCGTGACCCCGCTGACCGGCGCCGGCGGGCCGGCCGAGGCCGGGCGGGGTGCGCTCCTGTGCGTGGCGGACGTGGGCGAGCGGCGGGAGCTGCGCGCCCGGCTGCGCCATCTGGAGATGCACGACGCGGTGACCAAGCTGCCGAACCGGGTGCTGTTCTTCGAACGGCTCACGGCGGCGCTGGAGTCCGCGGCGTACGAGCGCGGGGCCACCGGCCGGATCGGGCTCTGCTATCTCGACCTGGACGGCTTCAAGGCGGTCAACGACACGCTCGGGCACCGGATCGGCGACAAGCTGCTGGTGGCGGTCGCGGCCCGGCTGGCCGAGTGCGCGGAGAGCCTGGGCGCGGCCCGGGGCGGCGGGCATCTGGTGGCCCGGCTCGGCGGGGACGAGTTCGCCGTCCTGGTCGAGGAGTCCACGGGTACGGAGCAGCTCGCCGAGCTGGCCGGATCGGTGCTGGCGGCGCTCCAGCGGCCGTTCGACCTCGACGGACAGCAGCTGTCGGTATCGGCTTCGATCGGAGTGGTGGAGCGGGCCGCGGCCGGGACCTCGGCGACCGGGCTCATGCAGGCCGCCGACACCACCCTCTACTGGGCCAAGGAGGACGGCAAGGCCCGCTGGACGCTCTTCGACCCGGAGCGCAACGCCCACCGGATGACCCGGCAGGCGCTCTCCTCGTCGCTCCGCCCGGCCCTGGAACGCGGCGAGTTCGCCCTGGAGTACCAGCCGCTGGTGGGGCTGGCGGACGGGGTCACGCACGGGGTGGAGGCGCTGGTCCGCTGGCACCATCCGCGGTTCGGAACGCTGGCGCCGAATCGGTTCATCGGGATCGCCGAGGAGGACGGTTCGATCGTCCCGCTGGGGCGCTGGGTGCTGGGGACGGCCTGCCGTCAGGCGCGCCGCTGGCAGCTCGACCACCCGGGGAGCCGGCCGCTGCTGGTGAGCGTCAATGTCGCCGTACGGCAGGTATGGGACTCGGATCTGGTGGCGGACGTGGCGCAGACCCTGGAGGAGTCCGGCCTGCCGCCGCACCTGCTCCAGCTGGAGCTGACGGAGTCGGCGGTGATGGGCTCGGCAGGGCGGCCGCTCCAGGCGCTCCAGGCGCTCAGCGATATGGGCGTGCGGATCGCGATCGACGACTTCGGCACGGGCTACTCGAATCTGGCCTATCTGAGCCGGCTGCCGGTCTCGGCGCTCAAGCTGGACGGGTCCTTCGTCCGCGGCTTCCAGGACGAGGCCCATCCGAACCCGGCGGACGAGACGATCGTGGAGGCGCTGGTGCGGCTGGCGCACCAGCTGGGGCTGACCGTGACGGCGGAGTGCGTGGAGACCGCGGGCCAGGCGGCGCGGCTGCGGCGGATCGGCTGCGACAGCGGGCAGGGCTGGCTCTACTCGCGGGCGGTGCCGCCGGACCGGATCGCCGAGCTGGTGGGTCTGACGGCGCTGCCGGCCTGAGGCAGTAACGGGTCGGAACGGACCGGGGCCGGAGCGGACGGCAGCGGACCGGAGCGGGCAGGGACCGACCGGAGCGGACCGGGGCCGGAGCGCACCGGCCGCCCCTGTGGGCTCCGGCGACCCCGCGGGGCCGGAATGGGTACCGCCCCCGCCCGGGATGAACATCCGGGCGGGGGCGGTGTTGTGGGGGGAATACGGTGGTTCTGTTATCCGGTACCGGTGGTTCCGGTCAGTGCTGGTGGTACCGGGTCGTACTCAGGGGCCGGATGGTGCAGTGGGGGCGACCCCTGATTCCACGGCCGTCCGGCCGGGGTCAGCAGGGCCCCTGGTCGCGCCAGACACCCCATTCGCCGCCGGTCCCGGGCTCGTTGCCCTGGGTCCACCACTGGGCCTTCCACTTACGGCCGTTGTGGGACGCGATGGCGTTGGTGTTGTACACCCCGGTGGCGGTCCAGGCCTCACCGCAGGCCGGGGTCGGGGTGGGCGTGGGGGTGGGGGTCGGGGTCGGGTCCGGGCGGACGCTCTCGCCGACCGCGGCGACGATGTCGTTCAGCAGCTTGGTCTGCTCGTCCAGGCCGATGAGGGAGTACATCATCGCTCCGCCGAGGCCCTTGGTCTTGGCGTAGGCGGCCCGGGCGTCGATCGCGCGCTTGTCCAGACCGGTGAAGAACTCGCCGTTCTTGTAGAAGTACGCGGCCTTGGCCTCGTCGTCCCAGAAGGTGGTCGCCGGGTTGTCGACGATACCGCCGAGCTCCTTGTAGTTGGCGATGCCGGGCGCCAGGCTCAGCGGACGCGGGGCGCTGCCGCCGTTGGCCGACTGGCCGAGGCCGTTCTTCGTCCCGGCCGGGACGTTCTTCCAGCCGCGGTAGTACATCTCGTAGCCGAGGGTGATCTTGGAGGCCGGGAAGCCGCCCGCGATGCCGTAGGCCGCGTTGCCTTCGGTCCAGGCGCGGACCGAGTTGTCGATCGAGTACTTCTCCGTGCCGGGCGCGATCGGGTTGGTCGGGTCCGACGGCGGGGAGTACAGCGGCGACTGGTGGTACGTCGGGCCGGTGCCGTTCCAGGCGCCGTGCATGTCGTACGTCATGATGTTCGCGTAGTCGAGGTACGCGCCCACCTTGTCCGTCTCGATGTGCTTGATCTTGTCCTGGCCGGCCGGCATGGCGGCGGTCAGCAGGTACTTCTTGCCGCCGTTGGCCGTGCCGTAGGCGTCGAGCTGCTTACGGAACTCGGCCAGCAGCAGGGTGAAGTTGGCCTTGTCCTCGGGGCCGTAGTGGTTGCCCAGGTGGCCGCCGCTGGAGCCGGGGTACTCCCAGTCGATGTCGATGCCGTCGAAGATCCCGGCGGCGGTGCCGGGGCCGCCGTAGCCGTCGGCCTTGGGGACGTCACCGGTGATGTACTGCTTGATACAGGAGGCGACGAGCTTCTTCCGGGCGGCGTCGGTCTTGGCCGCGTCGTGGAAGTACTTGGAGTACGTCCAGCCGCCCAGCGAGATGTTGATCTTGAGGTGGGGGTACTTGGCCTTCAGCTTCTTGAACTGGTTGAAGACACCCGCGATCGGCTGGTCCCAGCGGTCGGCCACACCGTCGACACTGTCGGCGGCGGAGAAGGTGCGCTGGTAGTCGGCGTACGAGTCGCCCGCGCCGTCACCGGCGTTGGGGTTGTTGTCGTCGCCCGCCGCCTTGTTGGCCTGGAAGCAGGTCAGATCGGTCGGGTGGATGTTCCCGAACGAGTAATTGATGATGTCCAGCTTGTTCGCGATGCCCCGGGTGTCCAGGTGCTTGGGGTAAAAGGCGTTGCCGTACACGCTCCACTGGTCGTAGTACGCGATCTTCACGCCGGGCTGGGCGGCGGCGTTCGCCGCAGTCGTCTGCTGCGGGGTCGCTGCGTTGCCCGTCGCGGCGAATCCGGCCAGGACGCCCGCGGCGAGCGCCGCAGTCGTCATGGCCGCGATCAAAGGTTTGCGGGAGCGCACGTAATGCCTCCGAGGTGGGGGGAACGAGGGGGTGCGGGCCCGCCGGTCGGCGTCGGACGGGCCGGAGAAAGAGATAGCGATCCGGCCAGCGTCTCGTCAATGGTCTCGACCAAGCTCCCAACAAAAAGGGACTAGACCAATTTCAAGGTAAAACCCCTAGTCAGAGCGGTGGATGAGCAAAGATGAATCGCTTCTCACCGTTACTGACGAGGACTTTAAGCGGGAGATAAGAAGAATTTAAGGGCTAGATGATACGGACTAAACGGACAGTTCATGGATGAACCACCGGAAAGAAATCACCGGCCCCGGAGGGACCCTCCGCAGCCCTCGGGGGCCACCCGGACCCTCCTCCGGATGCCCGCCGGGACCCGGCCGGAGGGCCCGGCCCCGGCGCGCCGGATCACTTTCCGGTCCGCGGCAACCCGTAGGCGTCGGCGACGAGTTCGTACGAGCGCAGCCGCGCCGCCTCGCCGTGCACGTTCGACGTCAGCATCAGCTCGTCCGCGCCCGTCCGCTTCGCCAGCAGGTCGAGCCCGGTCCGGACCGCGTCGGGTGTGCCGTGGACGATCGTCGACAGCCAGTCGTCCGTGAACTCCCGCTCCAGCGGGGTGAAGGAGTACGCCTCGGCCTCCTCCGGCGTGGGGATCAGCCCGGGTTTCCCGGAGCGCAGCCGCAGCATCGACAGCGCGCCCGTCAGCACCTGGCGGCGGGCCTCCCGTTCGTCGTCGGCGGCGAGCGCGGCCACTCCGATCAGCGCATACGGCTCGGCCAGCGCGGCCGAGGGCCGGAACGACTGCCGGTACAGCTCCAGCGCCGGGATCGTGTTCCGGGCGGAGAAGTGGTGGGCGAAGGCGAAGGGCAGCCCGAGCGCGCCCGCGAGCCGGGCGCTGAAGCCGGAGGAGCCCAGCAGCCAGACCGGCGGCCGGTTCGGGGGGCCCTGCACGGGCCCGGGGACGGCATGGATCCGCGCATACGGATGGCCGTCCGGGAAGTCGTCGTCGAGGAATCTGGTCACCTCGGCCACCTGCTGCGGGAAGTCCTCCGCCCCCTCCCCCGCCCGGCCCGTGCGGCGCAGCGCGGCGGCGGTCGCCCCGTCGGTCCCGGGGGCCCGGCCGAGGCCGAGGTCGATCCGGCCCGGCGCCAGCGCCTCCAGGGTGCCGAACTGCTCCGCGACGACCAGCGGGGCGTGATTGGGCAGCATCACCCCGCCGGAGCCGAGCCTGATCCGGTCGGTGCGGGCGGCGAGATGGGCCAGGATCACGGCCGGGGACGAGGAGGCGACCCCGGGCATGGAGTGGTGCTCGGCGACCCAGTGGCGGTGGTAGCCGCGGTCCTCGGCGAGCCGGGCGATCGCGACGCTGGTGCGCAGGGCGTCCGTCGCGGTCCGGCCCCGTCCGACGGTGACCAGGTCCAGTACGGAGAGCGGTACGGGCGCGGTGCCGAGCGCCCGGCCCCTTACCGGATCGGCGTCCCGGTCCGCCCCGGCCCCGGCGGGGAACTCCGCCCCGCCCGTCGTCCCGTTCCGCGTCTCGTCCGCTGTCCCGTTCCGCGTCTCGTCCACCGGTCCTCAGCCTCCGTGCTCCGCCCCAGCAAGCTCTCGCACTCCATCAACAGGAGGTTTCCTCCGGTTGTTCCCGGGAACGACCGGTTCCCGGGCGGGCGGGCGGCCCGGTGCCCGGGGCCCTTCCCGGCCCGCCTGCGCGTCCCGCCCCGGCGCGGCCGGTCCGCATACCTGCGTACGGTCCGGGTAGCCGCGCGGGCATGGCCCGACTCCATGCTCATGAACCCCACCCGCCCCCCAAGTCATCCATGAAGCACGAGCCACGGCAACCCCGTACGCAGGAAAGACCGGAGCCGTCCGCCGCGCCCCGGCGCGGTATCGGCCGGCGCTCGCTGCTCACCGGCGCCGCCGCCCTGGGCACCCTGGCCGCCGCGGGCGCGAGCAGCGGCTGCAGCCGGGTGGCCACCGCGGACGCCGGGGACGGCGGACGTCTGCTGGAGCAGTTGCGGGCGAAGGGGACCGTACGGCTGGGGCTGGCCGGCGAGCAGCCGTTCGGCTACATCGGCCGGGACGGCGAGATGACGGGCTCGTCGCCGGTGATCGCCCGGCGGATCTTCCGGGCGCTCGGGGTCGGGGAGGTCCGGCCCTTCCCCACCGAGTTCGGTTCACTGATCACCGGACTCAACGCCCTCCAGTTCGATGTCGTCGGCGCCGGGATGTTCATCACCCCGGCCCGCTGCGAACAGGTCGTCTTCTCCGACCCCGAGTACCAGATGCTCAGCGGTTTCCTGGTGGCCAGGGGCAATCCGAAGAAGCTGCGCAGTTTCGCCGACGTGGCCCGGTCCGGCGCCCGGCTGGCGACCGGGGTGGGGTACGCGGAGATCGGTTACGCCCGGGAGGCCGGGGTGAAGGACATCGTGACCCTGCCCGACCAGCTGGCCGGACTGCTCGCCGTCGAACAGGGCCGGGTCGATGTCTTCGCGGGCACCGCCGTCGCCGTCCGGAACGTCGTCCGGGGCAGCTCCCGGGCCGAGGCGACACCCGAAATCACCCCCTATCTGGACGGGAAACCGGTGATCGACGTGGGCGGTTTCGCCTTCCGCTCCCCCGAGACCCGGCTCCGGGACGCCTTCAACCGCGAACTGCACAAGCTGAAACGGAGCGGGGAGCTGCTGGCGCTGATGCGGCCCTTCGGCTTCCGCGAGGCCCAGATGACCACGGTCACCGCCCGGGCGAGGTGCGCGGGATGAGCGAGATCACCCCGGGGCTCTGGGAGCTGCTTCTGGAGGGTGTGTGGATCACCGTCCAGCTCACCGTGTTCAGTGCCGCGCTGTCGGTGCTCGTCGCCTTCGCCGTCGGTCCGGCGCGCACCCACCGCAGCCGGCTGGTCCGGTTCGCCGCCGCGGCCTATACGGAGGTCTTCCGGGGCACTTCGGCGCTGATCCTGATGTTCTGGGTGTTCTTCGTGCTGCCGATGGGCTTCGGCTGGCAGCTCGTCCCGATGTGGGCGGCGGTCCTCTCGCTCGGCCTGACCTACGGGGCGTACGGCTCCGAGGTGGTCCGGGGTGCGCTGGCCGCGGTGCCGCCGGGGCAGCGGGAGGCCGGGGTCGCCCTCGGCTTCACTCCGGGGCAGCGGCTCCGCCGGGTGGTGCTGCCGCAGGCCTGGCCGGAAATGATCCCCCCGTTCGGCAATCTCCTGGTGGAGCTGCTCAAGGGCACCGCACTGGTGTCGGTGATGGGAGTGGGCGATATCGCGTTCGGCGCGGCGCTGGTGCGGAACGCGACCGGGGACAGCGCGCCCGTCTACACGGTGGTGCTGGTCATGTACTTCGTGCTGGCGTTCACCCTGACCCGCGGGATGCGGGTGCTGGAACGCCGGGCGAAGGCCGGGCTGGGGCAGGAGACCCGCCCCTCCGCCCTCGACCGGATCCGGGCCCGGCGGCGGACACCGGCACCCGCCCCCACGGGCGGAACGGCCGCGGCCGCGGGGGGTGAGCGCTGATGCGCTGGGACTGGGACGCGGTCGGGGACTTCATGCCCCGTTTCTGGGACGGACTGCTGGTCACCCTCCAGGCGCTGGTGCTGGGCGCGCTGCTGGCCTTCGCGCTCGGGCTGGTGTGGGCGCTGGCGCTGCGGTCCCCGTACCGCCTGGTGCGCTGGCCGGTGGCGGCCGTCACGGAGTTCGTCCGCAACACACCGCTGCTGGTGCAGCTGTTCTTCCTCTACTACGTACTGCCGGAGTGGGGTCTCACGCTCTCCGCGACGGCCACCGGGGTGATCGGCCTCGGGCTGCACTACTCGACGTACACCGCGGAGGTCTACCGGGCCGGTATCGACGGGGTCCCGGCGGGCCAGTGGGAGGCGGCCACCGCGCTCAGCCTGCCGCGGGTGCTGACCTGGCGGTCGGTGATCCTCCCGCAGGCGGTGCGGCGGGTGACGCCCGCGCTCGGGAACTACGTCATCGCGATGCTGAAGGACACACCGATGCTCTTTGTGATCGGGGTGATGGACATGCTCGGCCAGGCCCGCCAGTTCGCCGCCGAGACCTTCCTGACCGTGGAGGCGTTCACGGTCGTCGGTATCGCCTTCATCGCCCTGTCCTTCCCGGCTTCCCTTCTTCTGCGAGCACTGGAGCGCCGTCTTGTCCGCTGACCGACCGCTGAACGACCCCACCGAGACCGGCGACACGACTGCTTCCGCCGGGGTGCCGGAGGCCCCCGGAGCCCCCGGAGCCGCCCCGCCGTCCGAGCTGATCCGCTTCGACGGTGTCACCAAACGCTTCGGAGGGCGTACGGTCCTCGACTCCCTGGACTTCTCGGTCCACCCGGGCAAGCACGTCACCCTGGTGGGCCCCTCGGGCTCCGGCAAGACCACGATCCTGCGGCTGCTGATGACCCTGGTGAAACCGGACGAGGGCACCATCACGGTCGGCGGGCGGCGGCTCTGGCCCGCGCGCGAGAAGGAGGTGCGGGAGGTCCGCAAGGACATCGGCATGGTGTTCCAGCAGTTCAACCTGTTCCCGCATATGAAGGTGCTGCGGAACGTCACCGAGGCGCCGGTCCATGTGCTGGGGCTCTCCCGCGACGAGGCCGAGGAGCGCGGCCGGGAGCTGCTGGACCTGGTGGGCCTCGGCGAGTACACCGACAGCTACCCCGGCCGGCTCTCCGGCGGCCAGCAGCAGCGCGTGGCGATCGCGCGGGCCCTGGCGATGCGGCCGAAGGTGCTGCTGCTGGACGAGGTGACCTCGTCGCTCGACCCGGAGCTGGTGGCCGGGGTGCTGGACCTGCTGCGGGGCATCGCGCGCAGTACGGACGTCACGATGGTCTGCGTCACCCATGAGATGTCCTTCGCCAGGGACGTCTCGGACTGCGTGATGATGTTCGACGAGGGGCGGGTACTGGAGTACGGGCCACCCGAGAAGATCTTCACGGACCCCGAGCACGAGCGGACCCGGGAGTTCCTGGGCGCGGTGCTCTGAACCGGCGGGACCCGGCCGGGGGTACGCGGGAACGCCCGGCCGAATCCCGTGCCCGCCCGTACCCCCAATCATGTCACTGGCATATGCCATGGAAAATAGACGCTGTTGAGGGGGGTGACAGCACCCGCGATTCCGGCCAACAACCGTGCTTCTGACGGTTATTGACCGCTATCGTGATAGGGGAAGCTTGCGGTGACGACCTGCTGAGGGGGAGACCGTGGCGCTCAGGCCCGAGCCGACCGTGTCATTCCAGTCGGTGCAGTACGTACTGCGCGTACTCGAAACCGTCTCCCGGCACGGCGGCGGTGTCACCGACGACCAGATCGCGCGGGAGACGGGGCTGCCTACCGTCCATCTGACGCCGATGCTCGACATGCTCCGCCGCGAGGGCTACCTCGAACGGCTCGCCGACGGCGGCGCCTATGCGATCGGCGACTCCCTGGTCCTGCTGGGCTCGGGCCCGGCGCGGGAGCGGGCGGTCGAGGAGAAGCTCCAGCACAGCCTGGCCGAGCTGCGGGACACGGTCGGCGCCGCGGTGTACGTCAGCCGTTATATCGACGGCGAGGTGCGGATCACCCAGTACGCGGACGGCCCGCTCACCCCGAAGGTCAACGAGTACGTCGACTTCCGCTTCGCCGCCCACGCGAGCGCGGTCGGCAAGTGCCTGCTCACCCAGCTCGACCCGAACGGACGGCGGGACCATCTCTCCCGGCACAAGATCACCCGCTTCACCTCCCGGACGATCACCAGCGAGCAGCTGCTCTTCTCCAAGCTGGACAGCCAGCCGCCGACCGTCCCGGTGCTCGACCTCCAGGAGTACGCCGTGGGCACGGTCTGCGCCGCGGTCCCGCTGACGGCCGGCTCGGCCGTGGGCTGTCTGGCGCTCTCCATGCCGGTCGAGCACGCGCACCGGCTGCGGGCCGCGGCCGACGCGCTCAACCGCAACGCCGCGCCGATGGTCCTGTCGCTCGCGCTCTGAATGCCGCCGGCCCGGGGTCGTACCGGCCCGGACGGCGCGGGACGGCACCGGCTCGCGCCGGGTCGTTCCGGGAGCCGCTCCGAGGGTCGCTCCGGGCGGTCCGGTGGTCGGGAGCACCTGCCGGGACCGGGTAGTATTTTCTTCGTCAGGCGCCGCTAGCTCAGTTGGTTAGAGCAGCTGACTCTTAATCAGCGGGTCCGGGGTTCGAGTCCCTGGCGGCGCACAGATGATCACCCGAGGCGTTCCGGTTCCGGCCGGGACGCCTCGGGTGTTTTCGTCTGCCCGCTCCGTGACGGCCCCTGGACGATGTACGAGCGGGGGCGCCGGGCCGGATTGCGCGGCTCCCGGCGCCGGGTTCTGCTGGAGTGGTGGTCGCCCACCGGCCCGCCCGTTCCCGGCTTCCCGGCCGGGCCGGGCCCAGCAGCACCAGGGAGGCGACGATGACCGCCGAGGAGAACATGCAGTTCATGCAGAGCCTCGACGACGCGTGGAACGCCCAGGACTGGGACGCCTTCGACGCCCGTCACGCTCCGGACACGATCGTGCACTGGCCCGGGCAGCCGTCACCCACCCGGGGGCGCGAGGACCACCGGGCCGAGGCCATGGCGTTCTTCGCCACCTTCCCCGACAACCATGTCGCCAATCGCCCCTATCAGGTACTGATCGGCCGGGGCGAGTGGACCTGCTCGGTCGCCCGCTTCACGGGCACCATGACCGGGCCGATGCGCGGCCCGGGCGGGGAGATCCCGCCCACCGGGCGCGCCTTCGCCGTCGACTTCTGCACCGTGGCGCACTGGGCGGACGGGATGATCGTCGAGGAGAACCTCTTCTACGACCTCGTCGGCCTGATGCGCCAGATCGGCCTCAACGACTGAACCGGGGGCGACCTCCCGGCCTCCCGGCGGGCCGCCGGGACGCAACCGCGCACGGCCCGGTGCGGCCGCCCCGTCCTGGGCGGCCGCACCGGGCTGCATGCCGCGCCGGCCTGCTTCCTCGTCCGCCGCGGAACCGTCCGGTCCCGGACCGCGCGGAGCGGTCCGGGCCGGGTCCGGGTCCGAGTCCGGGTCAGACCCGGATCAGAACTGGACGTCCGAGCAGGCGTAGAACGCGTTCTGGGTGTCGTACACGCTCCAGACCGCCACGATCACATGCCGGCCCGAGCGGGACGGCAGGTTCCCGCTGTGCGAGAGGGTGTACGGCGGCTGCTTCCCGCCGTAGTCGACGGTCAGGAAGGGCTGGGACTCCAGCGCGGCCCGGGTGATCTTGGAGTTGGGGTTCCAGCCGGGCTTGGTGATGAAGTACTTGAAGTCGCTGGTGCGGTGCGGCGCGGTGAAGCGCCACGAGAAGGTGTAGTTGCCCGAGCTGACCCGGGTGGCGGGCCAGGCGCCGCCGCGCGGGTCGTCGAGCTGCGAGAACCGTCCGTTGCCGCCGGAGCAGATGGTGCCGTCGGCGGGGCCGGAGGACGGGAAGCCCTTGGGGCCCTCGGCGCTCTGCGGCTCGTACTGGATGGCACCGCAGTTCTGTACGGTGCCGTTGGCACAGAGCTTCTGGCGGCTGATCGGGTTCTCGGTATAGCCGTGGCTGTTTGCGCTGCCCGTGGCGACGACGGTGGCTCCCGTCATCAGAAGGCCGACGGCGGCGGCTGTCATCCGTTTGCGCATGCTCGCTCCAGAGAACGTGGGGGAGTTCGAGTGAGAGCCGTGCTGCACGCGTGCTGTGCTGTGGGGGGTTGGGGATTGCGATCGGGGATGGGCCGGCTGTGGGGGCCGCGGTGTTTCCCGTGGGGGGAGTGTCTCCGCGAGGGGCACTTCTTCTGCGCCATTTCAGGTCTAGACCAACACCCAATGTATTGACCAGAGTTCACCCTGTCCAGACCCTGAGAACACCTTCATTTTCCGGGCCGGTGAGGGTCCTGGCCACGGGATACATGCCCCAGCAGCGGCTTCCCCTTCATCACCCGCCGCGGCCCCGGCCCGGCGGCGGGCGCCGCCCGGCGCGGAACTCAGCGTTCCAGGGGCGCGGACCGGCCGGTGTAGAACGCCACGGTCAGATCCTTGACGAGGGCCTTGCGTTCGTAGTCGTCCAGCTCGACCAGACCGCGTGAGGTCAGCCGGGTGACCGTGTCGTCCACCGCGTCGACCACCGAGGTCAGTACGGAGTCCCGGTGCCGGGCGTCGATCGCCGCGACCCGGCGGCGCTGGAGCGCGGCCGCGACCTCGGGGGCGTACTCGACCGCGGTGGGCTGGGCCGAGAAGACCTCGATCCCGGCCGGGGCGCACTCGGCGGCCAGGAGCCCGGTCAGCGCGGAACCGACCGCCCCGGCGTCGTACGGCCCGGCGGCACCGCGGTCCGGGTCGGCGGGCAGCGCGGCGAGCACCCGGGACAGCGACGCCTCGACCCGTTCGGCCAGATACACCTCGTGGCGCTCGACCCCGAGGACCGCCCGGGCCGTGTCCCGGACCCGCCACACCACCAGCACCACGGCCCGCAGCGCCGTACCGTCCGAGGTCACCGCGGGCATCGGCGCACTGCGCCAGTGCCGGAGCCGGACATCGACCCGGCGGCGGCGCAGCAGCGGGTTCAGCCACATCAGCCCGGTCCGGCGCACGGTCCCCCGGTACTCGCCGAAGAGGGTGAGGACATGGGCGTGTCCGGCCCGGCCGCGGGCGACGCCGCCGAGGGTGAAGAGCACGAGGAGCGGCCCGAGAACGGCGAAGCCCCAGAGTTCCGGACCGATACCGGGGTACGGGGCCGGGGGCAGGCCCAGCAGCCGGGTCGCGACCACCGGCAGGATGCCGGTGCTCCAGAGCACCAGGGCGGTTCCCGCCAGGGAGCAGGCCCCCGCGATCACCCCGGCCCAGCCGGGGAGGGCCGGTCCGGGGCGTTCGGTGAGCCCGGGGTCCGCGGCCGGGGCCGCCGGCTCGGGCCCGGGCCCGGGCTTGCGGGCCGGCGCGGGCCGGGCCGCGGGGGCGGCCGGACCGGCGGGTACCCGGGGCTGCTCCCCGGTGCCCCGGCGGCGGGAGACCACGGCCGGGCGGAGCGGGGTGGTCCACACGGCACCGCCCGGCAGGCCGGTGGCACCGCGGTTCCCGGCCCCGGCCCCGGCGCTCCCGGCGCTCCCGGCATTCCCTGCGTTCCCGGCGCGGCCGTCGCCGTCGTCACGGAAGAGGAGGTGGACCGGGATCGCGGTGGTCGTCTCCTGACCGATGACCGGCGTGCGGACGGCCGGGGTGTGAACGGCCGGAGGGTGCGTGGAGTGGTGGGGTGGTGCGCCGGAGCCCTCCGGCTCCGATGTGGTGGTGCTGGTGCTCATCGGTGCTGCAGCCTCCGCTTTTCGGGTGGTACGGGCCGGATCCGCCGGTCAGCGCGTGAGCGCGAACAGCCGCCGCCAGGTCTCGGGCCCCGGGTAGCCGTCGGCGTCGGCGCCGCGCCAGCCCTGGGCCAGCTGGAACGCCTCCACATTGCGCCGGTCTGCCTCGCTCCACACCGGGCCGGGCCCCTTGGTGTAGTGGCGGCCGAAGCCCCGCTTGACCAGCTGCTGTCCGAGCAGGGTGGTGTGCGGGCTGGACACCCCGGGCCGGAAGAACTTGGCGCCGGGGAAGCCCGGAACCGCCGGGGCGGCCACGGCGGGCACCGCGCCGGGGGCGGGGGCCACCGGGGGCGGTGCCGGGGCCGCGACCACGGGGGTCGCGGGGGTCACCGGGGCGGGGACCGCGGGCGCGGTACCGGGCTGCGCCGGGGCGGCGGGGGTCGCGGGGGTTGCGGGCGCGGGGGTCGCGGGCACGGTCTCCGCGGCGGGGATGTTCTTGCCCTTGCCGGTGACCAGCAGATCCCAGGTGCGGGCACCCGGAATCCCGTCGGCGCCGCTGCCGCTCCAGCCCTGGGCGAGCTGGAACGCCTGGGTGGCCTTGCGGTCGGCTTCGCCCCACACCGGGCCGGGCCCCTTGGTGTAGAACCGCTTGCCGCCGCGCTCGACCAGCATCCGGCCCAGCCTGGTGACGTGCTCGTTGTCGGCGCCCGGGCCGAAGTACCCGGCGCCGGGGAAGGCGTCGGGGGCGGGCGGCGCGGGAGTGGTCGGCGCGGGGGGCACCACGGGCGCCGGCGGAGTCACCGGGGCGGGCGGAGTGACCGGTTCCGCCGGCTCCTCCGGGGTGGTCGCGCTGGTGATCCCGTTGTACCGGTAGGCCAGGTACTTGTCCGAGTTGTTCCAGTACGCCATGGGCGTGGACTGCCTGCGGGTGGCCGGCGGGGTCTGCTCGTACGCCGTGTACGACTCGTGCGTGTGGTCGGTCCAGCCACCGAAGATCGTGACGTGCGACCCCTTGGTGGGATTGGCCGGGTTGTGGAAGAGGAGGATGTCCCCCGGCTGGAGCTCCTCCCTTTTGATCGCCGTGGCGAACGTCGCGAGGCTGCCGGTCCATTCGTTGGTGGTCAGCCCCCAGGCCATGGAGACATAGCCCGAGCAGTCCTGCCGGTAGCCGTCGGTCCAGTACTTGGACATGCTGTACGGCACCTCGGCCTCCACCCAGACCTTGGCCCGCTTGATGATCTCCGCCCGGGTGATCTTGGGTACGACGGGCACCGCGGGCTTCCCCGAGGGACCGGGCAGCGGCCGCCCGTGCAGCGCGCCCCGGCCACCCTGTTCGTTGCCGGGCGCGGGGTCCACCGCGGCGCCGGGGGCATCGGCCGCGACGGCCGTACGTCCCGCGCCGGGCACACCGGCCGCACCGGTCGCACCGGCCCGGACCTCCGCCGCGCCCGCGGCGGCGGGCTGTGCCGCTCCCCCGCCGAGGACCACACCCGCGGCGGTGACCAGCACCAGCGCCCGGCGGCAGCCGTGGGCCGCGGGGTGCTCCCCGGCCGCGAGCGCCCGGCGCTGCTGTACGCAGCCCGGACAGTCGCAGTCGGAAGCGGGCTCGTACTCCTCGAAAACCGGCACCGCCATGGCCTGGCCCTTCCGTGCTTGGCTGAATCGTGATGTCCGCGACTGGGTGTGGCTGAGTGCAGTCTGACCCATAAAAGGGACAAAACGACCATCCGACAGGCCGGGGGCGATCAGATGGGCGGGATATTGGTCCGGAGCACCCTCCGGCGTCCGGTAGAGTTTTTCCTGTCAGCAAGCGCCGCTAGCTCAGTTGGTTAGAGCAGCTGACTCTTAATCAGCGGGTCCGGGGTTCGAGTCCCTGGCGGCGCACGCACCGCAAAGCCCCTCG
>NZ_JBSFNQ010000119.1:0-18417 GCF_053981115.1 Streptomyces sp. NPDC003691
GGCCAACAACACCCACGAGGTCGCCATCACGCCGGCGCCGGCCGGGCGGTGAGCGGGCGCATACGGGGGATGCGCCGTCCAGGGCCGTCGCGGCGGTGCGGTCAGGCGGCCTTCTTCGCCGTGGTGGCGTAGACGTCGACGTACTCCTGGCCGGAGAGCGCCATCACCTCGGCCATCACCGAATCCGTGATGGCCCGCAGGACGTACCGGTCCCGCCCCATGCCGTCGTAGCGGGAGAACTCCATCGCCTCACCGAAGCGGACGGTCACCCGGCCGGGGCGGGGCAGCCCCGAGCCGCCGGGCTGGAGCTTGTCGGTGCCGATGATGGCGAACGGCACCACGGGCGCGCCGGTCATCAGGGTGAGCCGGGCGATTCCGGGGCGGCCCCGGTAGAGCCGGCCGTCGGGGGAGCGGGTGCCCTCCGGGTAGATGCCGAAGACCTTCCCCTGTTCCAGCAGCCGGCCCCCGGTGTTGAGTGCGGCGACCCCGCCGTTGGCGCCGTCCCGGTCCACCGGGACCATGCCGACCCCGGTGAAGAACCAGGCCATCAGCCGGCCCTTGATGCCCTTCCCGGTCACGTACTCGTCTTTGCCGATGAAGTACACCGGCCGGGAACAGACCAGCGGCAGCACCATCGAGTCGATGAACGTGAGGTGGTTGCCGGCCAGGATGACCGGCCCGGAGCCGGGAATGTTGTCGGCGCCTTCCACACGCGGCCGGAACATCAGGCGGAGGAACGGTCCGAGGACGGCCTTGATGAGCGACAAGCGGGACAACGGGGGCCTCCGGCGGTGACCTTGGTTCGGTGTCGGATCGAGTGGCTGATCGGGTGGCGGTGCTGCTGTCGGTGCTGTTGTCGGCGCGCGTGCCCGTGCGGTCCGCGCAGGTGAGGACGATACTCGCGGCTCGGCCCTCCCCGCACGTCGGGTTCACGGACTCGATACACACCGATACTCCGTGTTGACATGTGTTCGACCGCTGTTCGCCGGGGGGCCGCCGTCCGTACCGGGGGGCTCCTTAGCGTCGGGCCGTCGGCCACCGGGCAGGTAACCGTGGGAAACGGGCGGGTACGGGCTCCGGGCAGCGGGCGACGGACACCGACGAGTACGGAGGAGAGCCGATGACACAGGGCGCGTGGACGGGACCCGGACGGCGTACGGTCCTGGGGGCGGCGGCCCTCGGCGCGGCGGCCGCCGGGGCGGGTGCGACGGCCGGTCCGGCGCACGCCGCCGGAGACCGCCCGGCGGGCCGGGCCCGGGGCGGTTACCGGGATCTCCCGTACCCCACGGTCATCGCCCACCGGGGCGCCAGCGGCTACCGCCCCGAGCACACCATCGGGGCCTACCAGCTGGCCCTGGACATGGGGGCGCATGTGATCGAACAGGATCTGGTGCCCACCCGGGACGGGCATCTGGTCTGCCGCCACGAGAACGACATCACCGGGACGACCGATGTCGCGGCCCGCCCCGAGTTCGCCGCCCGCCGCACCACCAAGACCGTCGACGGTACGGCGATGACCGGCTGGTTCACCGAGGACTTCACCCTGGCCGAGCTGAGGACGCTGCGGGCGACCGAGCGGATCCCGGGCGTCCGGCCGGACAACACGCTCTACGACGGCCGCTGGACGGTGCCCACCTTCGAGGAGGTACTGCGGTGGGCGGACCGGGAAGGCCGCCGCCGGGGACGGCCGGTATGGCTGCACGCCGAGACCAAGCACCCCACGTACTTCCGGAAACTCGGCCTGGGCCTGGAGGAGCCGCTGGCGAAGCTGCTGCGCCGGTACGGCAGGGACGACCGCGACGCACCGGTGTTCCTCCAGTCGTTCGAGCCGGGCAGCATGCAGCGGATGGCCCGGCTGGTGGACACGCCGCGGGTGGTGCTGCTCTCCGGCGCCGGGACCCGGCCGTGGGACTTCACCGAGGCGGGCGATCCGCGCACGGTGGCGGACCTGGTCACCCCGCAGGGGCTGAAGTGGATCGCCTCGTACGCCCAGGGCATCGGCCCCACCCTGGACCTGGTCATTCCGCGGGGCCCGGACGGCAGGCTGGGCGCACCGACGACGCTGGTCCGGGACGCCCACCGCCGCGGCCTGATCCTCCACCCGTACACCCTGCGGAACGAGAACACCTTCCTGCCGGCCGACTTCCGGCGGGACCGCGACGGCGCGCCGGGCGTGGATCCCCATGCCTACGGCGACGTCTTCGGCGCCTACCGCCGCTACTTCGCCACCGGGATCGACGGCATCTTCACCGACCACCCGGACACGGCCCTGCTGGCCGCGGCCGACGCCGTACGCGACTGACGGCGCGCCGGGGCGGGGGAGCTGCTCCGTACGGGTGAGAATCGCCCGCACGGGGCAACCCGGCCCGCCGGGGGCGCGTCCCGGCCGGTATGACGCGTCGCGCCGGCCGGGTCCCGGGCACACCGGCGGAGGAGGCGGTCGCCGTACTCGGTCCGCTGGTGGCCGCGGAGACGGCGGCCGAGGCCCCCGGGGCGGCGGCCGACGCCCGGGATCTGGAACAGGCCGTCTGGGTGAGGCTGTTCGAACGGCTCGGCCGTTCGGATCCGCCGGGCGACCCCGCCCGCTGGGTACGGACCGCGGTACGGGCCGAGGCGCGGCGGGCCCGCCGCCGGGCGGCCAGGGAACGGCCCTTCACCGAGGGAGTCCGCCCCCGCCCCGGGGCGGCGGCGGGGTCCGCAGAGGGCGCCGAGAGCACGGAGAGCGCGGAGCGTACGGCCCTGCGGGCGGAGACCCGCCGTACCCTCCGGTCGGCGGTCGCCCGTACGCCGGGTGACTGTCCGAGACTGCTTTCTGCGATGTTGTCGCCCCAAGACCCCACATACCGTGAAATCGCAGGAGAGTTGAATATCTCACAGGGAAGTCTAGGGCCGATGCGTTCCCGTTGCCTGGGATGTCTGCGCAGAATGCTCCCGGCGGAGGTTGCGGCTCCTGAACATGGGGGAAAGGAGCGTTAGACAACCGGTAGGGACAGGTGAGCGGGAGGCATGCGCGCATGGGCATGAGCGTGACCATCTCAGCGGCGACGGCGCAGGACGCGGAGCAGATCCTCAAGCTCCAGTACCTCTGCTACCAGTCCGAGGCGGAGATCTACGGCGACTACGCCATCGAACCGCTCACCCAGTCGCTGGACGGGGTACGGGCCGAGCTGGGCCAGGGGCATGCGCTGGTCGCCCGGCTGGGTGACGAGGTGGTGGCTTCGGTGCGGGGCTGGATCGACGAGAGCGGCACGGTCCAGATCTCAAAGCTGATCGTGCATCCGCGCATGCAGCGCCACGGACTGGGCGGCCGGCTGCTGGCCGCCATCGAGGGCCACTTCACGGGTGCGCCCGCCGCGAAGAAGTTCCAGCTGTTCACCGGCCACCGCAGCGAGGGCAATCTGCGGCTCTACCGCAGCCACGGCTATGTGCCGGTGGCCCGCGAGGAGGTCGGGCCCCGGCTGACCCTGGTGACGCTGGAGAAGGAAGCGGCCGCCGGGACGTTCGTCACCAGCGCCTGAGCCGGACCGCGGGATCCCGCCGGGCCCGGCGGGATCCGGGCGCGGCCGCCGTGCGGGGGCGCGGGCGGTGCCCGTCGGGCTCGTCAGGCCGCTGCGGTGCCCGCCGTACGCGAACGGCGCAGCCAGAGCAGTCCGGTGACCGGCAGCAGCACGGGCAGGAAGACATAGCCCCAGCCGTAGCCGGACCAGACCGTCGAGTCCGGGAAGGCCGACGGGTCGAGCACGGTCCAGGTGCCGACGACCAGCACGCCGGCCAGCTCGACCGCACAGCACACCAGCCCCGCCTTGCGGGCGGTCTCCCCGCCGCGGACGAGGGTGTAGGTGATGAACACGTACACCGCGGCGGCGGCGGCCGACAGCCCGTGGGCGAGCGGCGCCCGGTCGAAGTCGGTGAGGATATGGAACAGGGAGCGCGATACGGCGCCCACCGACATCACGCCGTACAGCCAGACGAGCAGCAGCCCGGGGCCCTTGACCAGCCGGGTGTCCGGGGCGGCTCCGGCGGGCTTGCCTTCCGCGGCCGCGACGGGGGTGCTCGCCGCGGCCGCCTCGGCTCCGCCGCCGGTGGTGGTCCGGTCTCCGGTGCCGGTGGTGGGCTCGGTCATCGTCAGCCTCCCCAGATGTCGTACAGCCGTACTTCGAGGACCGCGAGGAGGACTCCTCCGGCGGCCACCGTCGCCGAACCCCAGCGGGTCCGCTCGGCCAGCGACAGCACGGCCGCGGACGGTACGGTCGCGAACGCGCCGATCAGATAGGCGACGAAGATCGTGGTGCCCTGCGCCGGTTCCTTCCCGCCCGCCAGCTCCGCGATGCCCACCACCAGCTGGGCCAGTGCCAGCAGGGTCACCACGGCCATTCCGGCGAAGTGCCAGTCCTTGGTGGGCTGGTCGCGGTAGGCGGCATAGCCGCACCAGGCGGCGAGGGCGAGCGCGGCGACGGAGATCGCGACCGTGAGGGCGTCGAGCATGGCCACGAGCGTATTACGGAGCGCCCGGCCGGCCGCGGGCGGCCCCGGGGTTCCGGACCGGCGAGACGGCCCCCGCGATGGCTCCCGCGACGGCCCTGCGATGGTCCTCGCGCGGGGGCCGGATCGTGGCCTTGACCACAGCGTCCGGCCGTCGCGAACCGGCCGCGCTCCCCTCCGCACTCCTGGGGGATTCGGTGAATACGCAGGTCAGGGGTGCAGCCCCGGAAAGCGGAGCGGTCGGCGCGGCGCACTGATGACCGAGCCAAGGTGTCCGCTATTCGGACGCGGGGTTGTCCGCGGAAACCCGTCTGCTTTACTTACCGCCATGACCACGACGAGCTACCGCAGCCCTGCGACCGAGGCGGACACCACGCCCGGTGCTCGTTGTCTGTGTCGAATGTGCGCCTTCTGAGGGCCCCCGAACCGTACCTCGCGCCCCGAAGTGAGAGACCGCGCAGCCGACGAGATGCTCCCCTGATCCGGACCCGGCTGCCCCGGTAACCCCGCGACCCCTTCCGTAACGCCTCCGCGACGGGCCTCCTACCCGAGACCCCCGCGTCATGGCGCCGGAGGGCCGCGCGCGGCAGCGCCCTGACCCGGCTCCCCTGCCCCGCGCCCGGCACGGCGGCGGTTTCCGGCCGGTCCGACGGTATCGACGACAAAAGCCCGTGCCCGGCGACGACCTTGCCGCGCACTCGACAGTGACGGACGAAACCCAGTGATCACCACAACGGGCCTCACCAAGGTCTACCGCTCGCGAGGACGCGAGGTCACCGCCCTGGACGGCGTCGACCTCCATGTCAGGGAAGGCGAGGTGTACGGCGTCATCGGGCAGAGCGGCGCCGGGAAGTCCTCCCTGATCCGCTGCGTCAACCTGCTGGAGCGCCCGACCTCCGGCACCGTGACCGTGGACGGCGCCGAGCTGACCGCCCTGGCCGGAAAAGGCCCCCGGGCGGGCCGGGAGCTGCGCGCGGCCCGGAGCCGGATCGGCATGGTCTTCCAGCACTTCAACCTGCTGTCGTCGCGCACCGTCCAGAGCAATGTCGAGCTGCCGCTGGAGATCCTCGGACTCTCCGGGCGGGAGCGCAGCCGCAAGGCCCTCGAACTCCTCGACCTGGTCGGCCTCGCCGACAAGGCCCGGTCCTACCCCAGCCAGCTGTCCGGCGGCCAGAAGCAGCGCGTCGGTATCGCCCGCGCCCTGGCGGGCGACCCCAAGGTGCTCCTCTCCGACGAGGCCACCAGCGCCCTCGACCCGGAGACCACCCGGTCCATCCTCCAGCTGCTGCGCGATCTCAACCAGCGGCTCGGGCTGACGGTGCTGCTGATCACCCACGAGATGGACGTCGTGAAGTCGGTCTGCGACTCCGCCGCCCTGATGGAGCAGGGCCGGGTCGTCGAATCGGGCACGGTCTCCGAACTGCTGGCCACTCCCGGATCCCAGCTCGCCGCCGCGCTCTTCCCGGTCAGCGGCCGGGCCTCGGGCGACGACCGCACGGTCGTCGACGTCACCTTCCACGGCGACGCGGCCGCCCGGCCGGTGATCTCCCAGCTCTCCCGCACCTACAACATCGACATCTCGATCCTCGGCGCCGCGATGGACACCGTCGGCGGCCGGCAGGTCGGCCGGATGCGGATCGAGCTGCCCGGCCGGTTCGAGGAGAACGTCGTCCCCATCGGCTTCCTGCGCGAGCAGGGGCTCCAGGTCGACGTGGCCACCGGCGCCGACTCCGGCCCGGACACCGTGCCCGCCACCGCCACCGCCACCGCCACCGCCACCGCCTCCGCTTCCGATTCCGCTCCGAACCTGGTGAAGGACGGTGCCCAGTGACCTGGTCCGAGATGCAGCCCCTGCTGGAGCAGGCGAGCTGGGACACGCTCTACATGGTCGGCTGGTCCGCCCTGATCGCGGTCGCCGCCGGACTGCCGCTCGGTATCGTCCTCGTCCTCACCGACAAGGGCGGTCTGCTCGCCAGCTCCGTCGCCAACAAGGTGATCGGCCAGATCGTCAACGTCACCCGCTCGATGCCGTTCATCATCCTGATGGTCGCCCTGCTGCCGTTCACCAAGGCGGTCACCGGCACCACCATCGGCCGTGAGGGCGCCATCGTCCCGCTGGCCATCGGCGCGATCCCGTTCTTCGCCCGGCTGGTCGAGACCTCCGTACGCGAGGTCGACGGCGGACTGGTCGAAGCCGTGCAGTCGATGGGCGGCAGCACCTGGACCGTGGTCCGCAAGGTCCTCGTCCCGGAATCCCTGCCGTCCCTCGTCTCGGGCGCCACCACCACCGTCGTCGCCCTCATCGGCTACTCCGCGATGGCCGGCACGGTCGGCGCGGGCGGACTCGGCGACATCGCCATCCGCTACGGCTACCAGCGCTTCGAGACCGAGATGATGTGGATCACCGTCGGTGTGCTGGCCGCGGTCATCGCCGTCATCCAGTTCGCCGGCGACTACACCGCCCTGGCCCTGCACCGCCGCGGCCGCGGCGGCCCGGCCCCCCGGCTCCGGCTGCTGAAGACCTCCCGGGCCGCGGACGCCGTCGCCGTCGCGAACACCACCGCCGCCCTGGACGCGACGGGCGCGGCCGCCGCGACGAACCCGCCGCGGCCGGCCCGGGCCGACTGAGCCGTACGGCCCCGGCCCCGCCGGACCCCGCACCCGGCACCCCACGACTTCCCCTCCCGCGACCCGTCCGGGTCCGCACCACCGCACCACCCATGGAGAAAGGCACTTTTCGTGCGTAACACTGCCAAGATCACGACCGCTGTCCTCGCCGCCGGAGCGCTCACCCTCGGGCTGACCGCCTGCGGCAAGGACGACGCCAACAAGACCGGCGCCGGGGCCGACCCGGCCAAGCCGCTGGTCGTCGCCGCCAGCTCCGTCCCGCACGCCGAGATCCTCGGCTTCGTCAAGGACGAACTGGCCGCCAAGGAAGACCTCAAGCTGGAGGTCAGGGAGTTCGCCGACTACGTCACGCCCAACACCGCCACCCAGAGCGGCGAGGTCGGCGCCAACTTCTTCCAGCACAAGCCCTACCTGGACGACTTCAACAAGAAGAACAAGACGACCATCGTGCCGGTCGCCACCGTCCACCTGGAGCCGCTGGGCCTCTACTCCAAGAAGGTCGACAAGATCGCCGACCTCAAGGACGGCGCCACCATCGCGCTGCCCAACGACACCACCAACGAGGCCCGCGCGCTGAAGCTGCTGGAGCAGAACGGCCTGATCAAGCTGAAGCCGGGCGCGGGCAACGAGGCCACGCCGAAGGACATCGCCGAGAACCCGAAGAAGTTCACCTTCAAGGAGCTGGAGGCCGCGGCCGTGCCGCGGGCCCTCGGTGATGTGGACGCGGCCGTGATCAACGGCAACTACGCGGTGCAGACCAAGCTCAGCCCCAAGAACGACTCGCTCGTCCTGGAGTCCGCCGAGAACAACCCGTACGGCAACTTCCTGGCGGTCAAGGAGGGCAGCGAGAAGGACCCGCGCGTGGTCAAGCTCGCCAAGCTGCTCACCACGCCCGAGGTGAAGAAGTTCATCGAGGACAAGTACGACGGCTCGGTCATCCCCGCGTTCTGACCGTCCCCGCCGCTGCCGCCGGCCCGGCCCGGCGGCCCGCCGTCCGGCACTCCGCCCCGTACCCCCGCCGTGGGGTACGGGGCTCCGGCCGTTTCGCGCGACGGCCCGCCGCCCCCGCGGTGCCACCCGCCCGGCCCATGCTGCATGCTGGGCCTTTCGGCAGGCCACTGGTCGCCTGTTCCCCACAGGCCATGGTTACGGAGCGGCGCATGACTACCACCTTTCCGGACGTGTCCATCAGCACGGAGCGGTTGGTGCTGCGCCCCTTCGAGGAGGCCGATGTCCCGGCGTACACCGAGATGATGAACGACGAGACGGTGACCGCCTGGACGCCCGTACCGCACCCGTTCACCAGGGCCGACGCCGAGCGGTGGGTACGCGAGATAGCGCCCGCGCAGCGCACCTCGGGCCGCGGTATCGCCTTCGCCGTCACCGAGTTCCTCACCCAGCGGCTGGTGGGGACGGTCCGGCTCAAGAACACCGACTGGCGGCTGCGCGCCACCGAGGCCGCGTACGCCACCGCGCCCTGGGCACGCGGCGAGGGCTATGCCACCGAATCCCTGCTCGCCGTCGCCAAATGGCTCTTCCGGGACCGCGGATTCGAACGCCTGGAACTCCGCACCGCCGCCGACAACACCGCCTCCCAGCAGGTCGCCCAGAAGATCGGCGGGATCAGCGAGGGCGTGCTGCGCAACGCGTGGCTGGCCCGGAACCGGGCCGCCGACGGCACCTGGACCGAGGTGCGCACCGATCTGATCGTCTGGAGCCTGCTGCCCGAGGACCTCGACGGCGTCGCGGACGGATCGGCGGAATCCGGCTACACCTCGTACCCCGACTGGAGCTGAGCCCGGCCTGCCCGGGGCGGCCCACAGGGGTCTCCGGCGGCCCGGTCGCGTATGCCGCGAACCGGCCGGAACCGGATCGTCCGGTGGACGGCCGTACGCCCAGCTGATTCAGTGTCCGAACCGGTTCCGCGGGGTATCCCCGGCCTGAGCGCCCCGGCCCGGCCCCGCGTCCGGCGCGGCCCCGGAGTTCCACCCCCACCTGCGACGAATCCAGGGAGACTGACGACCATGGCCGACCGCGTCACGGTGATCGGCTGGGACGGCTCGCCCCTCACCGCCGCGGCCCGCTCCGCGCTCGGGGCCGCCACACTGGTCGCCGGCGCCGCCCATCACCTCGCGCTCCCCGAGGTCCCCGCGAACGCCGAGCGGATCCGGCTGGGCAGCGTGGGGCTCGCCGCCCGCCGGATCGCCGGACACCGCGGCAGCGCCGTGGTGCTCGCCGACGGCGACCCGGGCTTCTTCGGAGTGGTCCGCACCCTGCGCGCCCCCGAACACGGCCTGGAGGTCGAGGTGGTGCCCGCGGTCTCCTCGGTCGCCGCCGCCTTCGCCCGGGCCGGGATGCCCTGGGACGACGCCCGGATCGTGGTCGCCCACCCCCGTACGCTGCGGCGCGCGGTCAACGTCTGCCGGGCCCACCCCAAGGTCGCCGTACTGACCTCCCCGGGCGCCGGACCCGCCGAACTGGCCCTGCTGCTCGACGGGGTCCACCGCACCTTCGTGATCTGCGAGGAACTGGGCACCGAACGGGAACGGGTCACCGTCGTCACCTCCGACAAGGCGGCCGACCACATGTGGCGGGACCCCAACGTGGTCGTGGTGGTGGGCGGGACGGTCGGCGGACCGGCCGCCGACGGGAGCTGGATCGCGGGCCGGGAGCCCGGATTCCCCGCCGCGGACCGCGGCTGGGCGCTCCCCGCCGGGTCCGCCCCGGACCCCGCCGCACCCTCCGGTTCGGCTTCCGGTTCTGCCGCCGGTGCCGGTGCCGGTGCCGGTGCCGGTGTCGCCGGGAGTACGGGTACGGGACCGGGCGGCGGCGCGGACGGCGAGGGGCACGAGGGCGCGGGCAGCTCCCTGCGCGCCCTCCAGCTGGCCCGGCTCGGCCCCCGCGAGGGCGATCTCGTCTGGGACGTCGGCTGCGGCGGCGGACCGCTCGCCGTGGACGCGGCGCGCTTCGGGGCCGCCGTGATCGCCGTCGACGCCGACCCGGCCGCCTGTGCCCGGGCCGAGGCCGCCGCCCGCCGCGCGGGCGTCCGGATGCAGACCGTCAACGGCCGTGCCCCCCAGGTACTGGAGCGGCTGCCGGAACCGGATGTCGTCCGGATCGGCGGCGGGGGCGCGGAGGTGGTCACCGCCTGTGCCGACCGCCGGCCCGAACGGATCGTCACCCATGCCGCCACCCGCGGCGAGGCGGAGACCCTCGCCACCGCCCTCGCGGCCGGTGGTTACGGGGTGGAGTGCGTCTTCGTCCAGTCGGTCGATCTGGACCCGAAGACCTGGTCGGAGCGGGAACGCGGCGTGGTTTTCCTTGTTTCGGGACGGTTGCCGGAGCGCGCCCCGTGACCATGGTTGTCGGTGGCGCGAGGTAGGCTGACCGACCGTCGTACCGCACCGGACGTGCCGTCGCTTCCTTCGGCATTGTCCGGGAACACCGGAAAACGAGTGTCGCTTTGGCTCCGGTATGTGGTACGTCGTAACCGGGGGACGCGCAACGTGGCGCAGCCCACAGCGGACCGTGGCGGATCGCACCGCCCGGCCCGCGAACGGCCGCGAGAATGCTGGAAGTCCGTGCGCCCGTCGTGCCGGGCGGTGCAAGCGCTCGTTCTCGTCAGGAGACCGGCGGGCACGCCGCTACCGGCCGCCCGGGCGGACGGACGAAGGATCACAGAGCGATGGGGCGAGGGGTACGCATGACCGACACCGGCCAGATCCCGGGCGAGGGGCTGCCGGGGAACGCGGGCGTGGTGGAGCAGCAGCCGGGCGTTCGCGCCCCTGAGGCGTACCCGCTCGTGGACCCGTCCGGCCCGGCGCAGCCCGCCGGGCGCCCCGCCGACGACGATCTCCTGCTGATGCCGGGCTCCCAGGGCGCCTGGAGCGACCCCCAGGGGACCCTGGGCGGTCAGCATCCGTCGCCCGTCCACCAGGCGGCGGCTCCGCCGGTCCAGGCCGGGCCGGCCGCCGCGCCCGTACCGCAGCAGCTTCCGCACCCCTCGGCCACGCCCGCGCAGGGCGTTCCGGTGCCGCAGGGTGTGCCGGCCGCGGCTCCCGGTCCGTACGAGGCCGTTCCGGCGGCCGTGCCCCGTCCGGCCGCCGCGGTCCCGGGGCAGGCGCAGCCGCCGCAGTCCGCTTTCGCCGGGCCGGAGTTCGCCGCGCCCACCGATCTGGGCTCCCCGGAGCAGTCCGGTCCCGCCGATCACGGCGTGACGCCGCCGCCCGGAGCGGTCACCGCTCCGGTGCCCCCCACGGACCTGGGGACCCCGGAGTCCGCGGATCCGGTCCAGGCCGGGCCGGTCATACAGCCGGGCGCGCCGACGCCCGCCGCCGGAGTGCCCCTCGCCGGGAGCCCGGTGGAGCAGGCCGTGGCCGCCGCGGGGGTTCCGGCGCAGGCACCGGGTGCCGTGGAAGGGGCCGAAGTGCCTGCCGGGGCAGCGCAAGAGAACGCGCAGGAGAACGCGCAGGCACCGGAAACCGGGGTTCCGGCGACGGGCGAGCCCGGTGCCGCCGTACCCGAGCAGTCGGAACAGCCTGTTCCGGTACCGGCTTTCGCCGCCGGATCCGCGACGCCCACTCCGCCGCCCGCGCGCCGTCCCCTGCATATGGGGCCGCCCCTGCCCGACCACACCGGCGGTGTGGTCCGTTCCCTCGCCGACCGCGGCCCCGCCGGGGTCGCGCCGCATCCGCTGACCGCGCAGCCCGACTCCGGTCCGCCGACGCTCGGCCCCGAGTATCTGGACGTACCCGCCGAGGACGAGGCGGCGGTTCTGCCCGGACCGCAGCTCGCCGAGATTCCCCCGCAGGCCGGAGCGCCCTGGGACGCCGCGGTCCCGCAGGCCGCGCCGGTGCCGGCCGCAGAAACGGTCGTCCCGCAGAGTGCGCCGGAGGAGCCCGCCGCGGAACAGACGGCGGAGAACGCGGCCGTCGCCGGGGCCACGGAGGTCGCGGAGCCTGTGCAGGCCGCCGGGGCCGTGGTGGTCACTGAGGAGCCGGCCGTGACGGCCGGAGCGGACGAGGCACCCGAAGCGGGTGAGGCCGTCGAGCAGCCCGCGGCAGCCGAGGCCGCGGAGGCCCCGGCGGAGGAGGCCGCGGCGGAGCAGGCGACTGCCGCCGGGCAGTCGGCGGCGCCCGCGGCCCCCGCGGAGACCGGGGCGCCGGAGCAGCCGGAGGGGGAGGCGGCCGGACAGTCCGCCGCCTCCGGTACCGCGGAGGCGTCCGGTGACGGGGCGGAGACGCCCGGGCAGCCCGAGGCTGCCGTCGAGCCCGCCGCAGCCGCAGCCGCAGCCGCAGCCGCGGCCGCGGCTCCGGCCGAAGGGACGACCGGGTCCGCGGAGGCGCCCGAGCCGGTCGCCTCCGAGGCCGGTGCCTCCGAGCCCGTCACCTCCGAGCCCGCGCCCGAGACCGTCGCCGCACCGGAGGCCGTGGCGTCCGAGGCCGACGCGCCCGAAGGCGGTACGCCCGGAGTGATCGCGCCCGAGGGCGTTACGGCAGGCGCCGATGGGCCCGGGACCGCCCCCGCGCCGGAGACCGGGGAAGCGGCCGCTGCGGAGCCCCTCCCGGCCCGGGAACAGTCGCCCGCGGCGCCGGGAGCCGTTCCCGTACTCCCGCAGGAAGCGTCCGGCGAGCCCGTGCCCGCCGCCGGGGCCGAGGCCGTGCCCGCGGCGGAGGCCGTCGCCGAGCCGTCGGAGCCCCCCGTAACTGAAGCCGTGCAGCCCGCCGCCGAGCCGGTGCCCGCTGCCGCGGCGGACACCGCGGCCCCGGCCGAGGCGGCGCCGCAGGAAACCTCCGAGCCGGCCGCGGCCGCCGAGCCCACGGTGGCCGAAGGCACCCCGGCCGTAGCCGGAACCGGAGCCGAGGCTGCCCCGGCGGACGTACCGGTGACCGGTACCGAGGCCGGTACGGAGACCGGAACCGGAACTGGAACCGGTACGGACGAATCCGGTGCGGAGGCCGGGACCGAGGCCGGAGCGGATGCCGAAGCCGAGGCCGGGGCCGCCCCGGAGCCCGCCCCCGATGCTCCCGCAGTGCCCGCCGGTCCGCCCGCCCCCGCCTACGACGACGCCGAGCGCGAAGCCGTACTCAAGGTCATGCGCGAGCGCCGCGACATCCGCAACGGCTTCCGCAGCGACCCCATCCCGCACGATGTGCTGCTGCGCGTCCTGGAGGCCGCGCACACCGCCCCCAGCGTCGGCCACTCCCAGCCCTGGGACTTCGTCGTCATCCGCTCCGCCGAGACGCGCACCACCATGCACGAACTCGCCCAGCGCCAGCGCGACGCCTATGCCAAGACCCTGCCCAAGGGCCGGGCCAAGCAGTTCAAGGAACTGAAGATCGAGGCCATCCTCGACACTCCGGTCAATATCGTCGTCACCGCCGATCCGACCCGCGGCGGCCGCCACACCCTCGGCCGGCACACCCAGCCGCAGATGGCCCCCTACTCCTCCGCGCTCGCCGTCGAGAACCTGTGGCTCGCCGCCCGGGCCGAGGGCCTCGGTGTCGGCTGGGTCAGCTTCTTCGACGAGCGCGAGATGGTCCGCGCCCTCGGCCTGCCGGAGCATCTGGAGGTCGTGGCGTACCTCTGCGTCGGCTATGTCGACGAGTTCCCCGAGGAGCCCGAGCTGGCCCAGGCCGGCTGGTCCAGGCGCCGTCCCCTGTCCTGGGTCGTCCACGAGGAGACGTACGGCCGCCGGGCGCTGCCCGGCGAGGAGCCGCACGACCTCCTCCAGGAGACCGTTGCCGCGATCCGGCCGCTGGACGCCAAGGCGCTCGGCGAGGCGTGGGAGCGGCAGAAGCGGATGACCAAGCCCGCGGGCGCGCTCGGCATGCTGGAGATCATCTCCGCGCAGCTCAGCGGATTGTCCCGGATGTGCCCGCCGCCGATCCCCGAGCCCGCCGCCGTCGCGATCTTCGCGGGTGACCACGGTGTCCACGCCCAGGGCGTGACGGCCTGGCCCCAGGAGGTCACCGGCCAGATGGTCGCCAACTTCCTGGGCGGGGGAGCGGTCTGCAACGCCTTCGCCAACCAGGTCGGGGCCGAGGTCTGCGTCATCGACGTCGGCGTCGCCTCCGAACTGCCCGCCCAGCCGGGGCTGCTGCCGCGCAAGGTCCGCCCGGGCACGGCCGATTTCACCACCGGCCCCGCCCTCGGCCGCGAGGACGTGCTCGCGGCCATCGAGGTCGGCGTCGAGACCGCCCGCGACCTGGTCGCGGCCGGTAACAAGGCCCTGCTCACCGGTGAGATGGGGATTGCCAACACCACCGTCTCCGCCGCGCTGATCAGCGTTTACACCGGTATCGACCCGGCGGAGATCACCGGCCGTGGCACCGGCATCAACGACGAGATGCACGCCCGGAAGGTGGACGTCGTACGGCGCGGGCTCGAACTGCACGCGCCCGACCCCGACGACCCGGTCGGCGTACTCGCCGCGATCGGCGGTCTGGAGCATGCCGCGCTCGTGGGCCTGATCCTCGGCGGAGCGTCCCTGCGCACCCCGGTCGTCCTCGACGGGGTCTCGGCGGGCGCCGCGGCCCTCGTCGCCCGGGCGATCGCCCCGGAGGCGCTCGCCGCCTGCATCGCGGGCCACCGCAGCGCGGAACCCGGTCATGTCGCCGCCCTCAACAAGCTCGGTCTGCGGCCGCTGGTCGACCTCGACCTCCGGCTGGGCGAGGGTACCGGCGCGCTGCTGGCCCTGCCGGTGATCCAGAGCGCGGCCCGCGCCATGCACGAGGTGGCGACGTTCGACTCGGCGGGCGTCACCGAGAAGTAACCCCTCCCGGGCCGGAGCCGGACCACCCGGCTTCCGGCCCGGTGCCGTACCGCCCGCCTGCCCGCGGGCGGTACGGCACCGGCACCCGGCCGGGGCGGTCCGCGCCGGCTCCGGAGCGGGGGTGGCCGCCGGTTTCTCCGGCCGCCGGGCCGGGGCTCTCCGGCCTTCGGCTGCTCCCCGCCCGCGGGAGCCTCCGGTACGGAACCCTCCGCAGCCCCGCCCGGCCCCCCGCCCCGAGCGGTCCCACCCGCTCCGGAGCAGTACCGGACCGGTGCGCTGCCGCCCCCGTGCCCGGCGCATCGCCGCGCCCGCGGCCCCGCCCCGCCCACCGCGCACCGGCCTCGCCCCGGTGACCTGCCGCGATGTGTGACCTTCGGCGTACCGCCGGGGAATCACCGCATCGTAAAGTGGCCCCGGACGCCGTCCCACCAGCGCCGCCTCAGTGCCGATGCGGTCCGGACGCCCCATTCCCGCCCGCCCCGTCATCCGCCGTGCCGCCCGAGGGAGTCGTACCCACATGTCCGAGCAGCCGCCCGCGCACTCGCACCCCGCCTACCCCGTGGGCCTGCGGCTCACCGGCCGCCGCGTCGTGGTGCTCGGCGGCGGGCAGGTCGCCCAGCGGCGGCTGCCGTCGCTGATCGCCGCCGGGGCCGATGTCGTGCTCGTCTCCCCTTCGGCCACCCCCTCCGTCGAAGCCATGGTCACCGCGGGAGAGCTCCGCTGGGAGCGGCGGCGCTACCAGGAAGGCGACCTCGAAGGCGCCTGGTACGTCGTCGTCGCCTCCTCCGACGCCGAGGCCAACGACCGCGCCTCCGCCGAGGCCGAGCGGCTGCGCGTCTGGTGCGTCCGCTCCGACGACGCGGAGGCCGCGACCGCGCTGACCCCGGCGACCGGCCGCAGCGCGGGTGTGACGGTCGCCGTGCTCAGCACCGATGTCCAGGGCCGGAATCCCCGCCGTACCGCCGCCGTCCGCGACGCCCTCGTCGAGGCGCTGCACAACGGCACCGTCACCGCCGGCCTGCCCGGTACGAGGACCTCCGGGGTCGCCCTGGTCGGCGGCGGCCCCGGCGACCCCGATCTGATCACGGTCAAGGGACGGCGGCTGCTCGCCGAGGCGGACGTCGTCATCGCCGACCGCCTCGGCCCGCGCGACCTCCTCGACGAACTGCCGCCGCATGTCGAGGTGATCGACGCGGCCAAGATCCCGTACGGCCGGTTCATGGCCCAGGAGGCCATCAACCGGGCCCTGATCGAACACGCCAAGGCGGGCAAGGCGGTCGTCCGGCTCAAGGGCGGCGACCCCTTCGTCTTCGGCCGGGGCATGGAGGAGGCCGAGGCGCTGGCCGCGGAGGGCATCGCCTGCACGGTCGTCCCCGGTATCTCCAGCTCCATCAGCGTGCCCGGAGCGGCCGGTATCCCGGTCACCCACCGCGGGGTGGCCCATGAGTTCACCGTGGTCAGCGGACATGTCGCCCCCGACGACGAGCGGTCCCTGGTCGACTGGGCGGCCCTGGCCCGGCTCCGCGGCACCCTGGTGATCCTGATGGGCGTCGACAAGATCGGCGCCATCGCCCGGGCCCTGATGGACCACGGCCGGGACGGCGCCACCCCGGTCGCCCTTGTCCAGGAGGGCACCACCGCGGCCCAGCGCCGGGTCGACGCCACCCTGGAGACCGTCGCCGCGACCGTCGCCGCCGAGGACGTCCGGCCGCCCGCCGTGATCGTCGTCGGGGAGGTCGTCGCCCTCGGCGGACACCTCGCGGGCCCGGCGGTTAACCTTCAGTAACCCGACCCCTGTCCAGGCGTTGGCACCCCTCCCTGGAGAAGGCAGTATCACCCTGTGGCTGATCTCATCACTGTCGAAGACCCCGACGACCCCCGGCTGAGCGACTACACCGGACTCACGGACGTCGAGCTGCGCCGCCGCCGCGAGCCCGCCGAGGGCCTGTTCATCGCCGAGGGCGAGAAGGTCATCCGGCGGGCGAAGGACGCCGGTTACGCGATGCGGTCGATGCTGCTGTCGGCCAAGTGGGTCGACGTCATGCGGGATGTCATCGACGAGATCCCGGCGCCGGTGTACGCGGTCAGCCCCGAGCTGGCCGAGCGCGTCACCGGCTACCACGTACACCGCGGCGCCCTCGCGTCGATGCAGCGCAAGCCCCTGCCGCCGGCCGCGGAGCTGCTCACCGGCGCCCGCAAGGTGGTCGTCATGGAGTCGGTGAACGACCACACCAACATCGGGGCGATCTTCCGCAGCGCGGCGGCGCTCGGGATGGACGCCGTCCTGCTCTCCCCGGACTGCGCCGACCCGCTGTACCGCAGGTCCGTGAAGGTCTCCATGGGCGCGGTGTTCTCCGTGCCGTACGCCCGCCTCGACACCTGGCCCCGCGGGCTGGAGACGGTACGGGAGGCCGGGTTCACGCTGCTCGCCCTCACCCCCGACGAGAAGGCCACCGCCATCGACGAGGCCGCGCCGCACCGGATCGACCGGGTCGCGCTGATGCTGGGCGCGGAGGGCGACGGGCTCTCCACCCCGGCGCTGGTCGCCGCCGACGAGTGGGTGCGCATCCCGATGGCCCACGGCGTGGACTCGCTCAATGTGGGCGCGGCGGCGGCCGTCGCCTTCTACGCCGTGGCGACGGGCCGCCCGGGCCTCTGAGTCCGCGGCCCCGCCCGCCCCGCCCGCGGCCTCGTCTCCCCGTCCGAGGCTCCGGCCCCCGGCCCCCGGCCCCTGGTCTCAGCTCCCGTCCCGGTCCCGGGTCAGGACGGCGAGCTGCCGGGTCGCCCGGGTCATCGCCACATAGCGGTCCACCGCGCCTTCGACGCCCGTCCCGAAGGACTCCGGGTCCACCACGACGACCAGGTCGAACTCCAGCCCCTTCGCCAGCTCCGGGGTCAGCGACCGGACCCGGGACGTCTCCCGGAACGAGGGATCGCCGATGACGCACACGGTGCCCTCGGCATGTTCCGCGAGCCATTCGGCGACGATCGTGTCCCGCTCCGCCACGGATCCGTGGCGTACGGGGAGTTCGCCGCCACGGACGGAGACCGGCACATTGGCGTCCGGCAGTGCCGCCCGGATCACCTGCTCCGCCTCGGCCATGACCTCCGCCGGCGTCCGGTAGTTGATGCTCAGCGAGGCCACCTCGATCCGGTGGAGCCCGATCCGCCGCAGCCGCTCCTCCCACGATTCGGTAAAGCCGTGCCGGGCCTGGGCCCGGTCCCCGACGATCGTGAAGCTCCGGGACGGACAGCGCAGCAGCAGCATCTGCCACTCCGCGTCGGTCAGCTCCTGGGCCTCGTCCACGACGATATGCGCGAAGGGTCCGGCCAGCCGGTCCTGGGTGGCGGCGGGCAGCGCGGCACCGTCGACCAGACTGTCCTGGAGGTCCTGCCCCAGCAGCATGGTCACCGCCCCTTCCCCGTCGTCGTCCGCGGCCCTGGCGCTGGCCGGAGGCGTCACCGTGATGGCGACGTCACAGGTCTTCCGGGAGATGTCGCGGCAGGGGGGCTTGGCCGCCGACGGCCGGTGC
>NZ_JBSFNQ010000120.1:0-17216 GCF_053981115.1 Streptomyces sp. NPDC003691
GGCAGGGGCGGGGTGAGGGTGGGGAGCCGTTGTGGTTGGGGTCGGTGAAGTCGAATGTGGGGCATACGCAGGCGGCTGCGGGTGTCGCGGGGATTATGAAGATGGTGCTGGCGATGCGGCATGGCGTGCTGCCGCGGACATTGCATGTGGATGAGCCGTCGGGGGAGGTGGACTGGGACTCGGGTGCTGTGAAGCTGCTGAGGGAGGCGCGGGAGTGGGTCCGTGGTGAGGGGCGTCCGCGTCGGGCGGGGGTGTCGTCGTTCGGGATCAGCGGGACGAACGCGCATGTGATCGTGGAGGAGCCGCCGGTCGTGGAGGTGGCTTCGCCTGCTGATGCTGTCCCGGTGGCGTGGGTGCTGTCGGGGAAGACGGCCGAGGCGGTGTCGGCGTATGCGGATCGTCTCGGGTCGTATCTGGCGGCCGGTGAGGGGATCCGGGCTGTGGATGTGGCCCGGTCGTTGGCGGGGCGGGCGCGGTTCGAGCACCGGGCCGTGGTGGTCGGGGCGGATCGTGAGGAGTTGCTGAGGGGGCTGGCGGGTGCGGAGGCGGCGGTTGCTACGGGGGGCAAGGTCGCGTTTCTGTTTACGGGGCAGGGTGCGCAGCGGTTGGGGATGGGGAGGGCGCTGGCCGGGCGTTTCCCGGTGTTCGCGGAGGCATTCGATGAGGTGGCTTCGGCGCTGGATGGGTATCTGGAGCGGCCGTTGCGGGAGGTGGTGTGGGGTGAGGATGCCGCTTTGCTGGAGGGGACGGGTTGGGCGCAGCCGGGGATTTTTGCTTTCGAGGTGTCGTTGTTCCGGCTGCTGGAGTCGGCGGGTCTGAGGCCGGACTCTGTTGCCGGGCATTCGATCGGTGAGCTGGCGGCCGCGCATATCGCTGGGGTACTGGCCCTGGATGATGCGGCGCGGCTGGTGGCGGCGCGTGCCCGGTTGATGCAGGCGCTGCCGTCGGGTGGGGCGATGGCCTCGGTCCGCGCGAGCGAAGCAGCCGTACGCGACGCCCTGGTGGACGGTGTGACGATTGCGGCGGTCAACGGCCCGGCCTCCGTGGTGATCTCCGGCACCGAAAAGGCTGTTAAGGCCACCACCCGGCGCCTTAAGGGGCAGAAGGTGACCCGGCTCCGGGTCAGCCATGCCTTCCACTCGCCCCTGATGGAACCGATGCTGGCGGAGTTCTCGGAAGTCGCTTCAGCGCTTTCGTACGGCGCTCCCCGGATCCCCTTCGTGTCCACGCTCACCGGTCTGCCAGTCACCGATGAGCTGACCGACCCGGCCTACTGGGTGCGCCAGGTCCGTGAGCCGGTCCGTTTCTCCGACGCGGTCACCACCCTCACCACCCAGGGCGCCACCCGCTTCCTCGAAGTCGGCCCGGACACCGTCCTGGCACCCGCCGCCGAGGACTCCCTCCCCACCGGCACCCTCACCCTTGCCTCCCAGCGCCGCGACCGCGACGAAACCCGCACCCTCCTCACCGCCCTCGGCACCCTCCACACCCACGGCACCGACCTCGACCTGACCGCCCTCCACCCCACCGGCCACCACCTCCCCGACCTCCCCACCTACCCCTTCCAACACGACCACTACTGGCTCACCCCCCTCCGTACCGCCGGTGATGTCGGCTCGGCGGGGCTGGAGGCGGTCGAGCATCCCTTGCTGAGCGCCGCGGTCACCGTGGCCGACGCGGACCGCGTGATCATGACGGGGCAGTTGTCGGCCGACCGTCAGGAGTGGCTGGTCGATCACGACATCCTGGGGACCCGGCTGCTGCCCGGTACCGGATTTGTAGAGCTGGCCGTCCGGGCCGGGCAGCACATCGGCTGGGAAAGGCTGGAGGAGCTGACCCACCGGGCGCCGCTGGTCCTGCCCGCCACCGGGCCGGTCTCCGTCCAGGTCGTGGTGGACGCGCCGGACGAGGCGGGCCTCCGCCCGCTGGCTGTCCATGCCCGGCCCGGGGCCGACGCGCCCTGGACGCTGCACGCGACCGGTGCCCTGGCGCCCGCCGCAGCGGACGACGCCTCCTTCGAACCGGCCGAATGGCCGCCCGTGGGCGCGACCCCGCTGCCGGTCGAAGGGTTCTACGAAGGTCTGCGCGAACGCGGCTACGAATACGGCCCGGTGTTCCGTGCCCTGCGCAGGGCATGGCGGCAGGGCGAGCACGTATACGCCGAGGTGGAGCTGCCGGAGGGCGCTGACGGCGCCTCGTACGGGCTCCATCCCGCCCTGCTGGACTCGGCCATGCACGCCGACCAGCTGGGGGAGGGGGGCGCCGTGGACGGCGCGACCCTGCTGCCGTTCTCCTGGTCCGGGGTCACCCTGCACGCCACGGGCGCTACCGCTCTTCGCGTGCATCTGGAACGGCTCCAGGGCGATGAGCTGTGTGCCATCCGGCTTGCCGATCCCACGGGCCGTCCGGTGGCCACGGTGGAGCGGATGGCCGTACGCCCGGTATCCGCCGGGCAACTGGACCAGGGCGGCGGGGGCGGGGATCTCCTCCGGACGGTCTGGACGCCCGTGCCGCTGCCCATGAGCACGGTCGGGTCCGCGCTCATGGGCGAACTCCCCGGAACCGGGCTCGCCCGGTATCCCGGACCGGACTCCCCGGACGCTGCGGACTCCCCTGACGCTCAGGACGCTCCGGAGACCGTTCCGCCCGTCGTCTTCCTGGCCCTCGGGGCCGTCGGCGGCGATCCGCTGCCCGCCTCCCGGGCGGCTGTGGGCGAAGCGCTGGCCGCCGTACAGCAGTGGCTGGCGGAGCCGCGGTTCACGGGCAGCCGGCTGGTCCTGGTGACCCGGGGTGCCGTGGCGGCCGCCGACGGGGAACAGGTCGAGCCCGCCATGGCGCCCGTATGGGGGCTAGTGAGGGCCGCGCAGGCCGAGCACCCCGGCAGGTTCGGCCTGCTCGACACCGACGGAACAGCCGAGTCCGCCACTGCTCTCGCCCGGCTCGCGGGCACGAACGAACCCGAACTCGCCCTGCGCACTGGCCGGACGATGGTGCCGCGCCTCACGCCGCTGCCCGTTGCCGCTCCCGCTCCCGCGGGCGGCGGACGCGCGGGACCGTGGCCCACCACCGGGACCGTGCTGATCACGGGTGGCACGGGTGCGCTGGGCGCGCTGGTCGCCCGGCATCTCGTCACCGAGCACGGCGTACGGCATCTGCTGCTGACGAGCCGGCGCGGTCCGGAGGCACCCGGGGCCGACGCCCTGCGGGAAGAGCTGACCGGGCTGGGCGCGACCGTGTCCGTGGTGGCCTGCGACGCCGCCGACCGGGACCGGCTCGCAGCCGTACTGGCCGCCGTACCGGACGACCGTCCGCTGAAGGCCGTCGTGCACGCGGCGGGCACCGCGGACAGCGGACTTGTCACCGATCTGACGCCGGAGCGGCTGGACTCCGTGTTCGGGCCCAAGGCGGACGCGGCCTGGTATCTGCACGAACTCACCCTCGACGCCGCTCCGGACGTGTTCGCCCTGTTCTCCTCGGCCGGGGGACAGGTACTGGCCGCCGGGCAGGGCAACTACGCCGCGGCCAATGTCTTCCTGGACGCCCTCGCGGCACACCGCGCGGCCGCCGGGCTGCCCGCCACCTCCGTGGCCTTCGGCCTCTGGGACCCCCGGGAACCGGCCGGAACCGGGCCCGCCGCGGAACCGCCCGCCGATACCCCGGCGGACACCGAAGCGGCCCGGCTCCGGCGGCTGGGGCTGCCCGCACTTCCGGCCGCCCGCGCACTGGCCCTGCTCGACACCGCCGTCACCGCCGCGGAGCCCTGCGTGACGGCCCTCCGGGTGGATCCCACGGCGGTACGGGCCGGGGGCGAGATCCCGGCGCTGCTCCGGGGCATCGTCCGCGGCGGCACCACCCGCCGCGCCGCGCACACCGCCGGGGGCGCCCCCGCGAGAGCCCTGGCCGAACGGCTGGCCGGGCTGTCCGAGGCCGAGCGGCTGCGGGCCGTGGTCGATCTCGTACGGGACCGTGCCGCCACCGTGCTCGGACACCCGAGCGGTGCCGATGTCCGCGCCGACCGGGCCTTCTCCGAACTCGGCTTCGACTCGCTGGCCGCCGTCGAACTGCGGAACGCGCTGAACACGGCGACCGGTCTGCGGCTGCCCGCCACCCTTGTCTTCGACTATCCGAACGCGGCGGCGGCGGGCGAGTTCATCGCCTCCGGCCTGGCCGGTACCGCCTCCGCGCCCCTTGCCTCCGTACCCCTCGCGGCCGCACCGGTCACGGCGGCGGACGGCGAGCCGGCCAACGACCCCGTCGCCGTCGTCGGTATCCACTGCCGCTTCCCCGGCGGGGTGGCATCGGCCGAGGACCTGTGGCGGATGCTGGCCGAGGGCCGGGACGCCGTCGGCGACTTCCCGGCCGACCGCGGCTGGGACCTCGACGGCGTGTACGACCCGGAGCCGGGCGCCCCCGGGAAGACGTATGTCCGCAGCGGCGGTTTCCTCCACGACGCCGGGGAGTTCGACCCGGAGTTCTTCGGCATCATGCCGCGCGAGGCACTGGCCCTCGACCCGCAGCAGCGGCTCCTGCTCCAGGGCGCCTGGGAGGCGTTCGAGCACGCCGGGATCGACCCCACCTCGGTACGGGGCAGCCGGACGGGTGTCTATGTCGGGGTGATGTACACGGAGTACGGCGTACGGGTGCAGCAGCACGTGCCCGAGGACATCGCCGCCTATCTGTCCGGCGGCAGCGGCGCCAGCATCGCCTCCGGGCGGATCGCCTACACCCTCGGTCTCGAAGGCCCGGCGGTCACCATCGACACCGCGTGCTCCTCGTCACTGGTGGCCCTGCACCTCGCCTGCCAGGCGCTGCGGCAGGGCGAGGTGGGCATGGCGCTGGCGGGCGGGGTGACCGTGCTGCCGACACCGGACGTGTTCGTGGACTTCAGCCGCCAGCGCGGGCTCGCCCCGGACGGCCGGTGCAAGGCGTTCGCCAAGGGAGCCGACGGGACCGGCTGGTCCGAGGGCATCGGGCTGCTCCTGGTGGAGCGGCTCTCCGACGCCCGCCGCAACGGCCATCCGGTACTCGCCGTGATCCGCGGTTCGGCGGTCAACCAGGACGGCGCGTCGAACGGTCTCACCGCGCCCAACGGCCCCTCCCAGCAGCGGGTCATCGAAGCGGCGCTCGCCGCGTCCGGCCTCTCGCCCCGGGACATCGACCTCGTCGAGGGCCATGGCACGGGCACCGCGCTCGGCGACCCCATCGAGGCGCAGGCGCTGCTGGCGACGTACGGCCGGGACCGTCCCGCCGGACGGCCGGTGCGGCTCGGCTCGGTCAAGTCCAACCTGGGGCACACCCAGGCCGCCGCCGGTGCCGCCGGGGTCATCAAGCTCGTCCAGGCGATGCGGTACGGCGTGATGCCGCGGACCCTGCATGTGGACGAGCCGTCGGACCAGGTGGACTGGGAGTCGGGCGCGGTCGAACTGCTCACCCGCTCCAGGGAGTGGCCGCGCGGCGACCGGCCGCGCCGGGCCGCCGTGTCGTCCTTCGGCCTGAGCGGCACCAACGCCCATGTCGTCCTGGAGGAGCCCCCGGCCGACCTCGCGGCCACGCCGTACGGCCTCCGGCCCGGACCGGACGGCCCGGGCGGTCTCCCGCCCGGTCCGGAGGATGCGGCTCCGCCCCCCGCGCAGGACAGCCCCGCGCCCGACTCGCCGGCCGCGCTCCCGCCGGTGCCCGGGTCCGCGGGCGACGGCGCCACCGAGGACATCGCCGCCCGTACGCCCGACGGTTCCCCCGGCACGGCGGCGGACGGCGCCCCGCCCGCCGTACCGCTGCCGTGGACGCTGTCCGCCAGGACGGCCGCGGCGCTGCGGGCCGCGGCCGGGCGGCTGGCCGCGCACATCACCGCCTCCGCCCCCTCCGTCTCCGCATCTGCTTCCGCTTCCGTCTCCGCTCCGACCGACGCGGACATCGGCTGGTCCCTGGCCGCCGGACGTGCCGTACTGGAGCACCGGGCCGTGGTGCTCGGCGGGGACCGGGCCGAGCGGCTCGCCGGTCTTGCCGCCCTCGCCGCCGGGCGGCCCGCGCCCGGAGTGGTGACCGGCACCGCCGTACCTCAGGCCCGGCTCGCGGTCCTCTTCACCGGGCAGGGTGCCCAGCGGCTCGGTATGGGCCGCGAACTCCACTCCGCCTACCCGGAGTTCGCCCGCGCCTTCGACGCGGCCGCCGAACTGCTCGACACCCATCTGGACCGGCCCCTGCGGGATGTCGTCTGGGGGGACGACGAGCAGCTCGCGGGCCGGACGGAGTACGCCCAGGCCGGGCTGTTCGCGGTGGAGACCGCGTTGTACCGGCTCGTCGCGTCGTGGGGCGTACGGCCCGACTTCGTCGCCGGGCATTCGATCGGCGAGCTGACCGCCGCGCATATCGCCGGAGTGCTGACCCTGCCGGACGCGGCCCGGCTGGTCGCCGCGCGGGGCCGGCTGATGCAGGCACTCCCCGCGGGCGGGGCGATGGCCGCCGTACAGGCCGGACCCGACGAGGTACGTGAGGAACTGCCCGACGGGGTGAGCATCGCCGCCGTCAACGGGCCGAGGTCGGTCGTCGTCTCCGGCCCCGGGGCCGCAGTGAACACCGTCGTCGCCCGTTTTGCCGCCCGCGGCCGCAAGGCCACCCGGCTCAAGGTCGGCCATGCCTTCCACTCGGCCCTGATGGAACCGATGCTGGACGATTTCCTCGCCGTCGCCGCCGGACTGGACTACGGTCCGCCGGACCTCCCGGTCGTCTCCAATGTGACCGGCCGCATCGTCGGCGCGGAGACCCTTTGCCGCCCCGGGTACTGGGTGGAGCACATCCGGCGCACGGTCGCCTTCGCCGACGGCATCACCGACCTCGTCGAACGCGGAACGACCGCCTTCCTGGAACTCGGGCCCGACGCCGCGCTCACCCCCATGGTCGACGAGACCACCGACGGAGCGGTGCCCGTGGCGCCCGCGCTCCGCCGCGGCGTGCCCGAGACCACCCAACTGCTCACCGCGCTCGCCCGGCTCCATGTCACCGGGATCCCCGTCCGCTGGACGGAACCCTTCGCCCGCACCGGTGCCCGCCGCACCGAACTGCCCACCTACCCCTTCGAGAAACGGCACTTCTGGCTCTCGCCGCCCGCCGGGGCGGCGACGGCACAGGATGCCGGGCCCGCCGGGCCCGCCGGATCCGCCGGGAACGCGGCCGGGCACGGCCAGCGCGACGCCGGACATCCGCTGCTGTCCGCGGTGATGCCCGCGCCCGAGGGCGGCGGACTGGTGCTCACCGGCCGGATCTCCACCCGGACCCCGAGCCAGTCCTGGCTGGCCGACCACAACGTCATGGGCATGGAACTGCTGCCCGGCACCGGTTTCGTCGAACTCGCCCTGCGCGCCGCCGAGGAGGCCGGCTGCGACACCGTCGAGGAGCTGGTGATCCAGCAGCTGATGCCGCTGCCCGACCGGGGCGGCAGTGCCGTACAGGTCGTCGTCGACGGGCCCGACCCGGCCGGACGGCGCCCGTTCGCCATCTGGTCCCGTTTCGAGGACGCCCCCGGGCCGGTGCCCTGGACCCGGCATGTCACCGGAGTCCTGGCCACCGACCCGCGGCCCGCCCCCGTACTGAATGAGTCCCGCCCGGAGGAGTCCGGCGCGGATGAGTCCGGTGGGGACCGTGCGCCGTGGCCGCCCGCCGACGCGCGGCCCGTGGACATCGACGGCGTCTACGACTATCTGACCAGCAAGGGCTACCACTTCGGGCCGATGTTCCGGGGTCTCCGGGCGGTGTGGCTGCGCGGCCGCGACCTCTTCGCCGAGGTCGCCCTGCCCGACCACGTCCGGCCGGACGCCCGCGACTACCGGCTGCACCCGTCACTACTGGACGCCGCCATGTCCGCGACGGACTTCCTCGGCGGCCGGAAACCCCAGGACGCCGGAGCGGGACAGCTCCCGTTCGCCTGGTCCGGGGTGCGGCTGCACTCCGCGGGCGGCCACGGCAGACTGCTGGCCCGGATCAACTGGCTGGGCTCCGACGAACAGGCCGGCTCCGAAGCGGTCCGGATGGACCTCGCGACGCCCGACGGCACCCCGGTCGCCTCGGTCGAATCCCTGGTGGTACGGCCGGTCACCGCCGACCGGCTGGTCGCCGAAGGCGCCGCCCAGACCGGCGCCCGCCACCTCGACTCGGTGTTCCGGCCCGGATGGACCCAGCTTCCGCTGGGCGAACCGGCCGCCGCGGCACCCGGCCGGTGGGCCGTCCTCGGGCCGGATGTCCTCGGCGGGGCCCTCGGCGAGGTACCGGTGTACGGCGGCTTCGCCGCGCTCCGCGCCGTACTCGACTCCGGCGGGCAGGCACCGGAACTGCTTCTGCTGCCCGTCGAACCCGGCGACGACGAGATACCGGACGCGGTCCGCTCGCGGCTCGCGACCGTACTCGAAGCGCTCCGGGAGTTCCTCGCCGACGAACGGCTCGCGGCCACCCGGCTCGCCGTGCTGACCTGGTTCGCCGCCGACGGGGACGGCGCCCATCTCGACCTCGCCGTCGCCCCCGTCCGGGGACTGGTCCGCGCGGCCCAGGCCGAGCACCCGGGCCGGATCCTCCTCGTCGACCTGGACGCCGATGAGGCCTCGCTCCGGCTGCTGCCCGCGGTCGCCGCCCTCCGCGAGCCCGAGGTGTCGCTCCTCGGCCACCAGGTGCGGGTACCCCGGCTCGCCCCGGTGCCACGGCCCGCGGAACCGGCGCGGCGCCGGCGGCCGGACGGCACCGTACTGATCACCGGCGGCACCGGCGGGCTCGGCGCGCTGGTCGCCCGGCATCTGGTCACCGAGCACGGGGTACGGCATCTGCTGCTCGTCGGACGGCGCGGCCCGGACGCCCCCGGCGCCGCCGCACTGCGCGACGAACTCACCGCCCTGGGCGCCGATGTCACCGTCGCCGCCTGCGATGTCGCCGACCGGGACGCCCTGGCCGCACTGCTCGCCGCGCTGCCCGGCGACCGTCCGCTGACCGGGGTCGTCCACGCGGCCGGGGTGCTGGACGACGCCCTGGTCACCGATCTGACCCCGGAGCGGCTGGACACCGTGCTCCGGCCCAAGCTGGACGCCGCCTGGGCGCTGCACGAACTCACCGGGGAACTGGACCTCGACGAGTTCGTCCTCTTCTCCTCCGTCGCCGGACTGCTCGACCCGCTCGGCCAGGGCAACTACGCGGCCGCCAACGCCTTCCTCGACGCCCTGGCCCACCACCGCCACCGGCACGGACTCCCCGCCACCTCGCTGGTGTGGAACCTGTGGGCGGGGGAGAGCGGGATGGCGGGAAGCACCGATCCGGCGCTGGCGCGACGGCTGGCCGCGCGCGGCACCCCGGTGCTGACGGCCGCCGACGGACTCGCCCTCTTCGACCGGGCACTCACCGCCGGTGAACCCGTCCTGATACCGCTGCGGCTCGACCCCTCCGGTACGGAGATCCCGGCCGCGCTGCGCGACATCATGCCCGCCGCACCGGGCGGCACGCCCACGGCCGACACCGCACCGGCTCCCCGGCCCGCCGGGGAGCCGGACCCGGACGGGCTGCTGCGGAGGCTGGCCGGGCTCTCCGCCGACGGCCGGGAACGGCTGCTGGCCGATCTTGTCCGGGCCCGGGTCGCCGAGGTGCGGCACGGCGATCCCGGCACCGTCGACATGGGCCGGGGCTTCACCGAGCTGGGCCTCGACTCGCTCGCCGCCATCGAACTGCGGAACCGGCTCGGCTCGGCCACCGGGCTCCGGCTGTCGGCCACGATGATGTTCGACCATCCCACCCCGGCCGATGTGGTGGCGCTGCTGCTGGAGGAGCTGGCCGCGGAGCTGCCCGAGGCACCGGCCCCCGCGGCGCCGGCCCTCGCGGCGCCCGCCCCCGCGGCGGGCCTGCCCGACGGCCCGGCCGATGACGACGAGGAGATACGGCGCCGGCTGGCCGCCGTACCCGTATCGTCCCTGCGCGCCGCCGGTCTGCTGGACACCGTCCTGCGCCTGGGCCCCCCGGCCGGCGGCGCGGCGCCCGCCGACGGCGCGGACCGAGCCCCGGCGGACCGCGGTACCGGCGCGGACGGCGCCCCGGCGGACCGCAGTGAGGAGATCAGAGGCATGGCCGTCGACGATCTGGTCGCCGCCGCCCTCGCGGCCGCCGAGACCGGTGAGGAGCGGGACCGATGACGACCGACACCGAGAAGATCGTCGCGGCCCTGCGGGCCTCCGTACTGGAGAACGACCGGCTGGGGCAGGAGAACGCCCGGCTGCGGCGCGCCGCGGCCGAACCGGTCGCCATCATCGGCATGGGGTGCCGCTACCCCGGCGGGGCCGACTCGCCCGAGGCGTTCTGGCGGCTGCTCGCCGAGGGGCGGGACGCGGTCACCGCGTTCCCCGCGGACCGCGGCTGGGACGTCGAGGGCCTGTACGACCCCGAGCCCGGCAGACCGGGCCGGACGGTCACCCGCGAGGGCGCCTTCCTGCACGACGCCGCCCGGTTCGACGCGGACCTGTTCGGCATGTCCCCGCGCGAGGCCCGGGACATCGACCCGCAGCAGCGGGTGGTGCTGGAGACGGCGTGGGAGGCGCTGGAGCACGCCAGGATCGACCCGCTGTCGCTCAAGGGCAGCTCCACCGGCGTCTACTGCGGCGTCATGTACCACGACTACGAGGGCGCCGACGGCGGCGGCAGCCTCACCAGCGGCCGGATCGCCTACACCCTGGGGCTCCAGGGCCCCGCGGTCTCCGTCGACACCGCGTGCTCCTCGTCGCTGGTGGCCCTGCGGATGGCGGTCGGCGCGCTGCGGACCGGTGAGTGCGCGCTCGCCCTGGCCGGCGGTGTCACGGTGATGTCCACACCGGAGACCTTCGTGTACTTCAGCTCCCAGCGCGGGCTGGCCCCCGACGGCCGCTGCAAGTCCTTCGCGGCCGCGGCGGACGGCACCGGCTGGGGCGAGGGTTCCGGCCTGCTCGTCCTGGAGAGACTCGCCGACGCCGAACGCAACGGCCGCCGGATCCTCGCCGTCGTACGGGGGACGGCCACCAACTCCGACGGGGCGTCCAGCGGCATCACGGTGCCCAACGGACCGGCGCAGCGGCGGGTCATCGCGGAGGCGCTCCGGCAGGCGGGGCTGCGGGCCGGTGAGGTCGACGCGGTGGACGCGCACGGCACCGGCACCCGGCTCGGCGACCCCATCGAGGCCCGGGCCCTGCTGGCCGCCTACGGCCGGGACCGGCGGCCGGACCGGCCGCTGTGGCTGGGCTCGGTCAAATCCAATATCGGGCACACCCAGGCCGCCGCGGGAGTGGCGTCGGTCATCAAGATGGTCCTGGCCATGCGGCACGGCCTGCTGCCGAAGACCCTGCATGTGGACGCGCCGACGCCCCAGGTCGACTGGGCGGCCGGACAGGTGGCCCTGCTGACCGAGGCCAGGCCGTGGCCGGAGACCGGGCGGCCCCGGCGGGCCGCGGTCTCCTCCTTCGGGATAAGCGGGACCAATGCGCACGTGGTACTCGAAGCGCCGGACCCCGCACCGGGCGACGGCGGCCGTACGGCAACCTACTGAGGGCGGGACGCTCCGATGCGTACACAGCCGGCACACCAGACACCGCAGGGGCAACCGGTACCGCAGACGGGACCGGCGTATCCGGCGTATCCGGCGGAGAGCGGCGACGGCGACGGCCCGGAGCCGGGCGTACTGCGGTACGTCCTCGGCCACTTCTGCACCGGGATCGCGGTCATCACGGCCCGGGAGGAGGGCCGGCCGCCCATCGGGTTCACCTGCCAGTCGTTCGTATCGCTCTCCCTCCGGCCTCCGCTGGTGTCCTTCGCGGTGTCCCGGTACTCCCGGTCCTGGCCGGGCATCCGGCGTGCCGGACGGTTCTGTGCCAATGTCCTCGGCGCCGACCAGGAGGCGCTGTGCCGCCGGTTCGCGGCACCGGCCGGGGACCGGTTCGCCGGTGTGGAGTGGTGGCCGGGACCCGGCACCGGGACGCCCCGGCTCGTGGGCGCGCTGGCCTGGGTCGACTGCACCGTCCAGGCGGTGTATCCGGGTGGCGACCACCGGATCGTCGTGGGCCGGATCCGGGACGTCGGGGTCACAGCGGGCGAGCCGGAGCCGCTGCTGTTCTACCGGGCCCGGTTCCGCCGTGCCGCGCCCGCCACCACCCCTAATCGTTCCGGCCCCACCCCCTGAAGTGCCCGGACCGCCCCCTCAGTCTCCGGGCGGCCGGGTCGGCGGGCCGCCGGGGCGCTCTAGGTTGTGTCCGCGCGGGCCGGGCGGGACTTTCCGGACACCGCCCCGGCCGGCCCGCGGCCCCGTTCTGTGCGGCTCTCGTCCTCTGGAGGAACCCATGAGATTCGGACTGATCTACCATCACCAGCTGCCGCGGCCCTGGGCGGAGGACAGCGAGGAGCGGCTGTTCAACGAGGCCCTGGAGCAGATCGAACTGGCCGACCGGCTCGGCCTGGACTATGCGTGGGCGACCGAGCACCACTTCTTCGAGGAGTACTCCCACTCGTCGGCGCCCGAGGTGTTCCTGGCCGCCGCGGCGGCCCGTACGAAGAACATCCGGCTCGCGCACGGAATCGTCCATCTGCCTCCGGCGGTCAACCATCCGGCGCGGATCGCCGAGCGGCTGGGCATGCTCGACCTGATCTCCGGCGGACGGCTCGACTTCGGCTCCGGACAAGGCAGTTCGCAGCTGGAGGTCGGCGCCTTCGGCATCGAGCTGAAGGACAAGTACGAGCAGTGGCACGAGGCCCTGGAAGTCGTCGTCAGGATGATGACCGAGACCCCGTTCACCGGCCACCGGGGCACCTGGGTGGACATGCCGCCGCGCAATGTGGTGCCCAAGCCGAAGCAGAAGCCGCACCCGCCGCTGTGGCGGGCGTGCACGCGCCGCGACAGCATCCAGGACGCCGCCCGCGAGGGGCTCGGCGCGCTGGCCTTCTCCTTCGTCAACCCGGAGGAGGCCAAGGAGTGGGTGGACGCCTACTACGGCACCCTCGCCTCGCCGGAGTGCCGGCCGATCGGCCGTGCCGTCAACGCGAACGTCGCCATGGTGCTGCCGTTCATGTGCCACGAGGACGAGGAGACCGCCCTGGACCGCGGTCTGGAGGCGTCGCAGTTCTTCTCGTACTCGCTGATGCACTACTACATGACGGGCCAGCACCGCCCCGGAACCACCGATATCTGGGCGGAGTTCCAGGCGGCGAAGGAATCGCTGGGCCTCACCCGGGGGTCACCGGCGGCCGACGAGGACGACGGGCAGTCGCAGGTCGAGCAGGCGATGATGGACCAGGTCGGCGTGTTGCGGCGGGGCATCGGCACTCCCGCGCAGCTCGGCGACATCATCCGGCGCTACGACGCGGTCGGCGTCGACCAGATCATCCTCTCCGTGCAGATCGGCAAGAATCGGCACGAGCACATCATGGAGTCGCTGGAGCTGTTCGCCCGCGAGGTGATGCCGGAGTTCACCGAGGGCCGCGACCGCAAGGAGGCCGAGAAGGCCGAGCGGCTGCGGGTACCGGTCGAGCAGGCTCTCGCCCGGGTCGACCGTACGAGCGCGGACGTCTCCGACTTCACCATCGCGCCCGAACTCTCCCTGCCCTGCTACTCGGACGATGACGATGACGATGACGACGACGGCGATGCCGACGGCGGGTACGGCGGCTGATGCCGTCCCGGGCCGGTCCGCCGCGGGCGGCGCGGGTCCCGGATCCGGCCCGGCTCGGTCCGGTCCGCTCCGGTCCGCCCAGACAGGACCTAGGAGAGATCGTCGCGGATCAGTCCGGCCACGCGTAACTCGGCCAGCCATTCCTCGACCACCAGCCGGGTCTCCGACCGGTCCTCCTGCCATAAGTCGGCGATTTCCGCGGATGCCAGAAAGGGGTCACCGCCCCAGCGCTGCAGGGATATCCAGGCGACGGTGAACGGTGGCGGGTAGAGGTTCTCCCGGCCCGTTCTCCCGCTGCGCAGGACCAGCCAGCCGTCCGGATTCACCGCGACCTCGACACCACGTTCCCGGTGCAGCGGCATGGCCCGCCCTCCCCTTCGTCGGATGCCCCGGAACCTGGTACAAACACCTGCTGCGGAGGCCGTGAAGTTGCTTTCTTCGCAGGTCAGAAGGTTGGTGGACATCGTACTGCGTATGGGTTACGCTCTATAGCGTATGGTACACGCAGATCGCCTTCAAGGTACTGCGAACATGCTCTCCGAGTGGTGAGGGGTGCAAGGAAAATGATCCACTCCATGGCTGTCGAAGCCAGTGGTCTGCGGAAATCCTACGGAGAAGTACCGGTGCTCCAGGGCGTCGACATCGGCGTTCCCACGGGCAGCGTTTTCGCGCTGCTGGGGCCGAACGGTTCGGGAAAGACGACCACCGTCCGCATTCTGTCGACCCTGACCTCCTTCGACGCCGGCACGGCAAAAGTCGCCGGTTTCGACGTCGTACGGGAACGGCGGCAGGTGCGCCGGCGGATCACGCTGACGGGCCAGCAGGCCGCGATCGACAAGAACCAGACCGGCGCGGAGAACCTCCTGATGATGGCCCGGCTCTCCGGGCTGTCCCGCGGCGAGTCCCGCGAGCGGGCGCGGTACCTCCTCGACAGGTTCGACCTCACGGAGGCGGGCGGGCGCCGGCTCGGCACGTACTCGGGCGGTATGGCCCGCCGCCTCGACCTGGCGGCCAGTCTGGTCGGCGCGCCGTCGGTGGTCTTCCTCGACGAGCCGACCACCGGTCTCGACCCGCGCAGCCGGCAGGCGCTGTGGGGCGTCATCGCGGACCTCGCGTCGAGCGGGCTGACCGTCTTTCTCACCACGCAGTATCTGGAGGAGGCCGACCGGCTCGCGGACCGCGTCGCCCTGCTCGACGGCGGGCAGGTGGTCGCCGAGGGCACCCCGGGCGAGCTGAAGCGGCGGGTCGCCGGACAGCGTCTCGACCTCGAACTCGCCGGCCGGGACGCCTTCGAGACGGTCCTCGGGCTCCTCGGGGACCGGGTGGCCGAGCAGGACCGCGAGCTGCTCACCATCGGGGTGGCCACGGACGGCGCGGCACCGCGGGTGCGTGCCCTGCTCGACGAGGTCGACCCCCGCCGCGAACTGGTCGCGAAGTTCCAAGTCCACAGCGCCACCCTGGACGACGTGTTCCTGGCGCTGACCGGCCGCGCCGCGCCCCGGGCGGGCGCGGACGACGTGAAGGAGGCCGCCGGTGTCTGAGAGCATCGTCCTGAACGCGAGGCCCCGCTCCGCCGGGGCGGTGTCCGGTCTGCTCACCATGGTCGGCCGCTGCACCCGGCTGACCCGGCGCGACGTCGACGCGCTGATCATGTCGCTGATGCTGCCGATCATGATGATGGTGCTGTTCGTCTACCTCTTCGGCGGGGCGATCCGGACGGGCGGCGACTATGTCACCTATGTGGCACCGGGTGTGCTGCTGCTGTGCACCGCCTGGGGGGCGGCCCAGACCGGCGTCGGTGTCGCGAACGACATGACCACCGGTATCGTCGACCGCTTCCGGTCCATGGACGTGGGCGGCGCGGCCCTGCTCGGCGGCCATGTGATGGCCAGCATCTTCAAGAACATCGCCTCGACCGTCGTGGTGATCGGGGTCGCCCTGCTCATCGGGTTCCGCCCCCGGGCCGATCTGCTCGGCTGGCTGGCGGCCGGCGGGGTGCTGGTGGCGTTCATCCTGGCGCTGTCCTGGCTGTCCGCCGTGGTCGGCCTGCTCACCAAGTCCACCGACGCGGCGGCGAGTTTCGCCTTTGTGATGATGTTCCTGCCGTATGTCAGCAGCGCCTTCGTACCGATCGACACCCTGCCGGGCTGGCTGCAGGGCGTGGCCGAGCACCAGCCGTGCACCGCCATCATCGAGAGTGTCCGGGGCTTCCTGCTCGACCAGCCCGTCGGTGACCAGGCGTGGATCGGGCTGCTGTGGTCCGCCGGGATCCTGCTGGTGTCCGTGGTGCTCGCCGGGTTCTTCTTCCAGCGGCGCGCCGACTGACGTCCCCCGGTTCCGGTGTGCCGTCCCGCGGCGGCGCACCGGTGGCGGCTGCCCCCACGTCCCGTGCCGTGGGGGCAGTCGCGGTTCCGCGGGCCCCGGGCTGCGCCGTACCCGGGGCCGTGCCCTGTTCAGAACTCCCGGCGCCACCAGACGCCGACGCTGTCGGCCGCCCTGATCTCCTCCGTAATCCCGTGGGCGTCCCGGTACTCGTGCACCGCGGCCCGGCACGGGGCCATGTTGTAGTCGTCGATGATCACGAAGCCGCCCGGTGAGAGCCGGGGGTAGAGCGCCGACAGCGCGTCCATCGTGGACACGTACAGATCCCCGTCCAGCCGCAGTACGGCCAGCGACTCGATGGGGGCGGACGGCAGGGTCTTCTCGAACCAGCCCTCCAGGAACTCGACCTGATCGTCCAGCAGGTCGTACGACCTGAACACCGAACGGACCGCCTCGGCGTCCACGCTGAGCACGGTGTTGAGGTTGTGCAGGGCCATCTCCCGGTCGAGGGGGTGACTGCCGTCGCCGGCCTCGGGCACGCCCTCGAAGGAGTCGGCGACCCAGACCCGGCGGTCCCGTACGCCGTGCGCCTTGAGGACGGCGCGCATCAGGACGCAGACACCGCCCCGCCAGACGCCGGTCTCGATGAGATCGCCGGGCACGCCGTCGGCGAGGGCCCGTTCGACGCAGTACTGCACGTTGTCCAGGCTCTCCGGGCTGACCATGGTGTGCGCGGTGAACGCGCCCGGCCCGGCCTCGCCCTCGTCCGGCGGGCCGTCGGGGGAGGCCGGCCAGGCCGAGGGGATGTCCATCCGGATCCGGTTGGTGAGCACTTTCTTCAGCAGCTCCAGGTAGAGCCCGGCGCTGAGGTCGGTCATGTGGCCTCCTGCGTTGGGAAGACGGCCGCGGGCGTCGGGGCACCCCGGCGGCCGCCCGGCCGGCGGCCCGCCACGGGTGCGCGACGGCCGGCACGGCAGGTGGTCGGCGGCGCACTCACGGCAGACCGTAGCGACGGAGCGTGCCCGGACGACCCCCTTCCGCCCCCTACACATGAAGTGCGGCCGCCCCTAAGCCGTGCCGAACCGAGTACCGCCCGGCGTCCGTCCGGCGCCCGTTCCGGCACCGGGTGAAACGGCGGGCCCCCGGCCGCGGAGAGCCGCGGGGGGCCGCGCCACACGTGGTGGGCCGGTGCCCCCCGGGGGAACCGGGGACAGAACGAAGTGAAGGAGGGCACCCGAGCGGAGA
>NZ_JBSFNQ010000121.1:0-17009 GCF_053981115.1 Streptomyces sp. NPDC003691
TCATGGAACAGCTGATCATGATCGATGCGCTGAAGCGGGCTTCCGCCCGGAGCATCACCGTGATCGTGCCGTTCTACGGCTATGCCCGCCAGGACCGGTCGCCGACGGAGTCCAGGACACGGGAGTAGAAGGCCGGGCTGTCCGGCCCGTACACCAGGGTGTTCCCGCCCGCTCCCGGCAGTTCGGTGACCACTCCGGCCATCCCGAGCCGGGCCACCCGGGTCAGCACCGGCGCCCACTGCTCCTTGGTGCTGACGATGCCCCCGCTGAACAGCAGGAGGGGCCGGGGCTCGCGCGCGGACAGCCCGGCGGTCCAGCAGCGGACCGTCCCGCCGGGCAGTTCGACGGTGTGCGGTTCGATGGGTGTGCCGTCGCGCCGCCAGCGGTCGAAGGCGGCCGTGGCGCGCTCCAGGGCGCGGGCCCTGGCCGGACCGTCGACGTACGGGAAGCGGGCCATCGTGAAAGCCCGGCAGGCGTCCAGCGGCCGCCCGGCGGCCTCCGCCTCCTCGCCCGCGCGCGACCATTCGTACGTCCAGGAGCCGGGGCCCTCCGGATCGTCGTTCCTGATCCGGGCCATCACTCCGGAGTGGACCGCGGGCGGAATGCGCTGCGCCTTCGCATGGACCTCGACGTACCGCTTCAGCTCCGCCAGGTCGTTGGCGGGCGCGCCCCCGCCCGCGGGCACGGTGGCGGGAAGGGGGCCGGGGCGGCTGTCCGGCGCGGGGGTGGTGCCGTCGTCGGTGCCGCCGCTGCTGCGTTCGTCCACGCTCTGCTCCCGGTGGTGTTCAGGGCCGGTCCGGCCGGGCGGCCGTGGCCTCGGCTTGCTCCGGGCGGGGCACGCCGCCACCGGCCCGCCCGGTACGGTCGGCTGCGGACCCGGCTGCGGACCCGGCTGCGGACCCGGCAGTGGATCCGGCAGTGGATCCGGCTGCGGACTCCGCGGCGGTGCCCGTGGCCGTGCCGGAACCGTCCTCCGGGGCCGCCTGCTCCTCCGGGCCGAACGCCTCCAGACCGTCCTTGACGGCCGCCAGCAGTTCGGCGGCCTCGGCGCCGTCGATCACCCGGTGGTCGAAGGTGAGGTTGAGCCGCATGACGGGGGCCACGGTCACCGCCCCGTCGCGGACCACCGGCCGGTCCAGGATCCGGCCCACGCCGAAGGTGACCGTGGTACCGCCGACCGAGTGGAAGCCGTCGACCGGACCGTGCCCCAGGGAGCTGACGGAGAAGGTGCCCGTACGCCGGTCCCGGCCCGGCAGCGGCCGGGTCGCCAGCCGGTAGGCCAGCGGTGCCAGCAGGGCGGGCAGCCGGTGCAGTCTGCGGACACCGGCGAACTCGGGCAGCGTTTCGGGATCGCCGTCCCGGACCCGGTCGATCTGCCGCTGAATCGCTTCCAGCCCGGCCCGCTCCAGTCCCGGGAGCACGGTCGCCAGCACCACGCGCCGGCCGCCGAGCGTCCGGTCCAGCGCCAGCTTGCCCGCCACGGAGTCGTAGCGCGCCAGCTTCGGCCAGACCCGGCCCCGTACCGCCGCGTTGGCTTCCGGACGGGCGGCCAGGGCGCGGCCCGCGGTATGCAGCACATAGGCGACGGGGGAGTAGCGCCGTCCGCGGTCCGCCGCCGCGCCGCGGTGCCGCCGGACGGCGGTCATATCGACCTCGGTGTCCAGATGGACGGGGGCGAAGTCCCGTACGGCGTTCAGGAAGTAGACGGTATGGCGGCGCTCCCGCGCCACCCGGGTCACGGCCATGCCCTCACTCCCTCTCCAGGGCGAAACCGGACTTGATCCACTTGCTGGACTCGATGGCGATGCCCAGCGCGCGCTCCCCGGGTGCCATCAGCGGCAGCACCTCCTCCAACTGGAGGAACGGCAGTCCGTTCCCGTTGTTGCCGGTGCGGGTGATGCAGCTGATCTCCCGGGCCCGCGCAGTCCCGCCGCCCCCGCCGAGCGCCTCCACGATGTTCGCGGTCATCCGGGTCGACAGCTGGGGCGGCAGCAGATAGTCCAGGTCCCCGGCCTCCCAGCCCAGCTCGGCGAGGAGTTCGCCGTACACCTCGACGGCCATTTCCGGTACGCGCCGTTCGATCGCCTTGTAGTCCTCGGTCACGGACGGGCGGCCGCTGTTCCGGTCGTTGGGGCCGAACCAGGCCAGGGTCTGGCCGGGCTCGCGGCCCAGTCCGGCGAGGCGGGTACGGACCCGGCGCAGGGTCACCGCGCCGGGCACCGGCAGCGTCGTCAGGACCACCGCGCCGGCGCCGTCCCCGAAGAGCACCGCGTTGATCATCTCTTCGGGCGGCATCGTCCGCAGGTCGGCCGTGAGATCGAAGGCCCGGGCGCAGACGTCGCCGCCGATCACCAGGGCGGTCCGGTGCTCCCCGGCGCGCAGGAGCTGGGTGGCCACGCTCATCGCCTGGAGCGCGCCCGTACAACCCGACTGGAGCTGGAAGACGGGCAGTTCGTCGATGCCGAGCCGGTCGGCGACCACACTGGCCGTGGTGGGCATCAGCAGATCGGGGGTGGCGGTGCCCAGCACCAGCAGGTCGACCGCGTCCGGTTCCAGCCCGGCGGCTTCGAGGGCCCGCCGGCCGGCGGTCTCGCCGAGGTCGGCGAGCGTGCAGAGCGGTTCGTCGGTCTCCAGGTCGATGGAGAGATGCCGGGTCCGGGTGCCGATGAAGACGTCGACCCACTCCTGCCAGGACGGGCTCATACCGAACCGGCGGGCGAGGGCGGCGTTGTCCACCGGCGGGCCCGGCAGGGCCGTGGCCGCCGACAGGACGCGGACCGGCGGGTCAGCGGCGGATCTGCGGGTCGTGGCTGTGGCGGTGGCTGTGGACGGCATGGACTGTCCCTTCTGATCGGACGCCCGGCTCCCGCCAGGCGTGCTCCGGCCGCGGTACGGCGTCCAGCAGCTCACGGGTGTAGGCCGACCGGGGACGCAGCAGTACGTCGTCGGTGGCGCCCTCCTCGACCACGGCGCCGTCCCGCATCACCAGCACCCGGTCGCTGAGATGGTGGATCACTCCGATGTCGTGCGAGATGAAGACCATCGCGACATCGGTGGACGCCTGGATATCGGCGAACAGGTCGAGCACCTGGGCCTGCACCGAAACGTCCAGGGCGGACACGGGTTCGTCGCAGACCAGGACCGCGGGCCCGGGTACCAGGGCCCGGGCGATCGCCGCCCGCTGGCGCTGGCCGCCGGAGAGTTCGCGGGGGCGGCGGTCGAGTACCGACGCGTCCAGTCCCACCAGCTCCAGCACATCCCGTACCCGCCGGTCGCGTCCCTCGGCAGCGCCCGCCCGGCCGCCGCCCGGTCCGTCGAACGCCTCCCCGACCAGCCGCCGGACCGTCCAGCGGGGGTCGAGGGCGCCGAAGGGGTCCTGGTGCACCAGCTGGATACGCCGCCGCCGGGCGCGGCGCTTCCGTTCGGGCAGCCCGCTCCAGGGCTCGCCGAGGAACGACACCCGTCCGCGGTCCGGCTCCAGCAGCCCCATCAGGATCCGGGCCACGGTGGTCTTGCCCGATCCGGATTCGCCCAGTACGCCCAGGGTCTCTCCGGCGGAGAGGGTGAACGACACCTCGCGCACGGCCTGCCGGCGGCCTCCGCCGGGCAGCGGGAAGGAGACGTTCAGGGCATCCGCGGCCAGCACTTCGGGGCGGGCCGCGCCGGTGCCGTTCTTGCCTGCACCGGGTCCCGCACCGGTGCCGTTCTTGCCTGCACCGGGTCCCGCACCGGTGCCGTTCTTGCCTGCACCGGGTCCCGCACCGGTGCCGGTGGCTTCCGTGCTGGTTGTTCCCGCGCCGGTTGTTCCCGCCGTGCCCGTCGCGCCGGTTGTGCCCGCCGTGCCGGTCACGGACCCGCTGACGGGACGCGACGACAGACGGGTGCCCCGGGTTCCGGGGCCGGGCACCGCGCGCAGCAGCTCCCGGGTGTAGGGGTGGGACGGATTCCGCAGCACCTCCCGGGCCGCTCCCTCCTCCACGATCAGCCCCCGGTACATCACCGCGATCCGGTCCGCCAGTCTGGCGACCACCGCGAGATCGTGGCTGATCAGCAGTACCCCGGCGCCGTTGTCCCGGCGTTCGGCCAGCAGGTCCAGGATGCGCGCCTGGACGGTGGCGTCCAGAGCGGTCGTCGGTTCGTCGGCGACGATCAGCCCGGGACCGGCGGCCAGTGCGGCGGCGATCAGCGCGCGCTGGCGCAGACCGCCCGACAACTGGTGCGGATACTGGCGGGCCCGGACCGCCGGTTCGGGCACACCGACCTTCTCCAGCAGGCCGACCGCCCTGCCGGGCCGGTCCCGCCGCCCGGCCAGCCCATGGGCCCGCAGCGCCTCCGTGACCTCGGCGCCCACCCGGCGCAGCGGGTCCAGTGACACCAGCGCGTCCTGCGGGACCAGTCCCACGTGCCGGCCGCGCAGCGCCCGCCGGCCCTCTTCGTCGAGGTCCCGGACGTCCCGCCCGGACAGCAGAAGCCGGTCCGCGGTGACCCGGGCCGTGGGGCCCGCAAGTCCGAGCAGGGCCCGCCCGGTGACCGTCTTGCCCGAACCCGACTCGCCGACGACGGCCAGGCACTCCCCGGCCGCCAGCGTCAGGTCGACCCCGCGGACGGCGGCGACCGTGCGGCCGCCGTCGTCACCGTCACCGTCACCGTCGCTTTCGCCGACGCCGGTGCCGCTGCCGTCGCCGTGCCCCGAACGGGCCGTGGGCGCCGGGAACGACACCCGCAACCCGCGGACCACGAGCAGCGGTTCGGTGCTGGTGCCCGACCCGTCCGTGCCCCCGTCCGCGAGCAGCGGTTCCGTTTCCCGCCGCTCCCCGTCAGTGCGTCCCACCACGACCCGTTCCTTCCACTCTGTTCCGGGCGGCCCCGCCCAGCACATGAATCGACGCCACCGTCAGGGTGATGAGCAGCCCGGGACAGACGGCGGCCGTCCAGGCGGCGTCCAGATGGTTCCGGCCCTCGGCGAGCATCGCGCCCCATTCGGGGGTCGGCGGCTGGGGGCCGAGGCCCAGGAAGCTCAGGGCCGAACCGGCCAGGATCGCGGTGCCGACGTTCAGCGTGGCGAAGACCAGGACCGGCGGCATCGCGTTGGGCAGCAGATGGCGGCGGTAGACCACCGAGGGGCGCAGCCCCAGGCCCAGGGACGCCGTCACATAGTCCGCGTTCTTCACCGTCAGCGCCTGGGCCCGGGCCAGCCGGATGAAACCGGGGGTCATGGAGAGCCCGATGGCGATCGTCGCGTTCCGCGTGCCGGGGCCGAGGGTGGCCACCACCAGCAGGGCGAGCAGCAGCCCGGGGAAGGCCAGCAGGACGTCGTTGACCCGCATGATCGCCTCGTCGACCGCCCGGTGCGAGGTCGCCGCCAGGACTCCGAGGAGCGTGCCCGCGACCACGGCGAGGCCGGTGGCGCCCAGCCCCAGCAGCAGCGAGAGCCGGGTGCCGTGGACGAGCCGGCTGAAGACGTCCCGCCCCAGCTCGTCCGTGCCGAGGAGATGGGCGCCCGACGGCCCCTGGAGGGTGCCGATCGGATCCACCGCGTCGGGGGCGTGGGTGGCGAAGAGCCCCGGCCAGGCCGCGGCCAGACCCAGCAGGACCAGCAGGACCGCGGCAATCGTGTATCCGGCGTACGAGACCCGGAACCGCCGGGCGTGCGCCCGGACCGCGGGGGATTCGGTACCGGTGATCGCGGTGGTCACGCGACCGCCTCCTTGAGCCGGGGGTCGATCACCGGATAGAGCCAGTCGACCAGGATGTTGACGATGACGAACAGGGCGGCCGACGCGATCACCAGACCGGTCACCACAGGCAGGTCACGGCTGTTGATGGCGGCCGTCATCAGCCGCCCGAGCCCCTGGCGGCTGAAGACCGTCTCGATGATGACGGTGCCGCTGAGCAGGGCCCCGATGGTCCAGCCCGACAGGGTGACCAGCGGGACCAGGGCATGCCGCAGGGCGTGCCGGAGCCGGAGGTCGGTCTCGGTGGCGCCCCGAGCCCGGGAGGCCAGCGCGTAGGGCTGTTTCAGCGAGTCCTCCATCGACTCCCGGAGCACCTGGGCGAAGACGCCGACCAGGGAGAGCGCCAGGGTGACCGCGGGCAGGACCAGGGCCCGTACGCCCTCGCCGCCCGCCGCCGGGAAGAGCTGCCAGCGGAAGGAGAGCAGCGCGAGCAGCAGCACGCCCACCCAGAAGGCGGGGGTGGAGATGAGCGCCAGCTCGACCGCGGCGGAGAGCCTGCGGAGCCCGGGGCGGCGCCCCGCGGTGGCCACGGCCAGCGGCAGCGCGAGGGCACAGCCCAGCGCGAATCCGGTCAGTGCGAGCCAGAGGGTGGGCGGCGCCTGCTCGGAGATCAGTTCGGTGACCGGCCGCTGGAGCTGGTACGAGGTCCCCAGATCACCGGTGAGCAGCCGGCCCATGAACGACGCGTACTGCGCCGCCAGCGGCCGGTCCAGCTCCAGGTCCCGCCGTACCTCGGCCACCGCCTCCGGTGAGGTCGCCGTACCGCCGAGCATGACCTCGGCGGGATCGCCCGGCGTCAGATGCAGCGCGGCGAAGGCCGCCGTCGCCGCGCCCAGGATCACGAGCACGCCCAGCAGCAGCCGCCGTGCCAGCCAGTTCACCAGCGGGTTCACGATTCCTCCCGCCGGGCGTCCTGGAAGACGGGGTAGCCCGCCGGGTCCCAGCGCAGACCACGCAGGCCCGAGACGTATCCGACGGTCGTCGCCGGTACATAGACGGGGATTGCCAGCGCCCGGTCGAGGACATGGCGCTGGGCGCTCTGGTAGGCCGCGGCCCGGACGGGCGCGGAGGAGCTGGTGATCGCCCGGTCGAGCCAGGCGTCGAGCGCCGGGTCCTTGATCCGGAAGAGATTCGAGCCGCCCTTCTCGGCGGTCTTCCCGGAGCCGAAGTAGTGGCGCAGGATGTCGGGTTCGGCCCGGGTGAAGCTGAAGGCGAGCACATCGGCGTCGCCGGAGCCCGCCCTGGTGGCGAACTGGCCCGGGTCCAGCCGGGTGTAGCGGAGTTCGATGCCCGCCCGGCGGGCCTCGGCCTGGATGCCCTGCCCCATCGCGTCCCGGCCGTCCCGGGCGAGGAAGTCGATGTACGGCCAGAACAGGGAGAGGCGTTTGCCGTCCTTGACGCGGTAGCCGTCACCGTCGCGCCGCTCCCAGCCCGCCGCGTCGAGGAGACGGCCTGCCTCCCGCGGGTCGTACTCCCACGGCGGGACCGCCGCGTGGTGGACGGTGGTGGGGGAGAGCGGTGCCCAGGCCCGGGTCCGCTGTCCGTGGTAGACGGAGTCCACCAGGTCCGTCAGCCGGATCGCCTTGGTCAGCGCCTGCCGCACCCGGACGTCCGCGAGCGGCCCCCGGTTGGGGTTGAGGAACAGGGTCCAGGGCAGGCCGGGGTTGTCGGTGCGGTGCACCTCGTAGCCGCTGGAGCGCCGCAGCGAGGCGACGTTCCGCGGCGGTACGTTGTCCACCGCGTCGGCCTGGCCGCTGGTCAGCAGGCCCAGCCGGACGGACTGTTCGGAGACGAAGAGATAGGTGATCTCGGGGATCGGCGGCGGCGAGGTCCGGCCGTCCGGGCCCGGACCCCACCGGTAGTCGGGGTTCCGGCGCAGCGTGATGCTGTGCTTCCGGGACCAGGAGACCAGTTGGTACGGGCCCGAGCCGACCGGCTTCGTGCACAGCTCCCCGGCCGGTTTCGCCAGCGCCCGGGCGGACTGGATGCCCAGATAGGCGGTGCTGAGGGCCTGGAGGAACGCCGCGTTGGGCCGGGCCAGCTCCACCCGCGCCGTCAGCTTGTCCACCACCACGGTCCGCCGGTACCCCTCCAGCAGGCTGGCGGCGTACATCGACCGGGTCTTCGGGTTCACCGCATGGTCGAGTGTCGCCCGTACGGCGGCGGCGTCGAGGCCGGTCCCGTCGTGGAAGCGGACCCCGGGGCGGAGCCGGAAGGTGTACGAGAGGCCGTCGGGGGAGCTGCTCCACCGCTCGGCGAGCCAGGGGTGGAAGGCCCCGCTCCGGTCCATCGAGACCAGCGAGTCATGGGTGTTGCGGACCAGGGCGGCGGTGGCGTCGAGCGGGCTGACCTGCGGGTCGAGACAGTCCGGTTCGGTTTCGACGGCATAGACGAGCGAGTCCGACGGCCGTGCCGTTTCGGCCGTGAGTCCGCATCCGGACACGGCTGCCGCGAGGACCAGACACCCGGCGAGGGCCCGTCTCCACGGGCGGCCCGCTGAACCACTGCTGAACACTCCCACCTCCCACTGCCGTACACCTTTTGCCCACTGAGGGTCACCGGCCGGTCCTGGACCGGGCTAAGGGCGGTCTAAAGCCCAACGGGTGCGTATGAACGGGACATTGCAAAGCGGAGGCTGCCTACGTATCGTGGTTCGGGCGGGCTCCGGCAGGGCCGGGCCCGTGGCGAGCCCGCCGGGCGTGCCGGGCCGGGCGAAGGCGCCGGAAGTGGTGCGGGGCGGCCCGCCACGGGCGCCTTCACCCGGCCGGCCCGGCGGCCGTCGCCGCCCCCGGAATCCCCGCCGGGGAAGCTCCGCCCCGGGACCTCCGTCCCGGCGCTCCGGAATCCCCGTCGCCGACACTGTGAACGAGGTCGTGGCCATGTCCGATGAACCGTCCGCCGCCGTGCCCGGAGCGCCTCCCGCCGCCACGGACCACGCCCACTACCGCCGGGTCCTCGGCCACTTCGCCACCGGGATCGTGGCCGTCGTCGGACGCGACCCGGCGACCGGTGAACCGGTCGGGATGGTCGCCAACTCCTTCGTACTGGCCTCGGGGTCCCCGCCGCTGGTCTCCTTCTGCATGGCGCGCACCAGCTCCTCCTGGCCGCGGATGCGCGGCGGCGGGCGTATCGGAGTCGTCGTCCTCAGCTCCGCCCAGCGCGCGGTGAGCACGGGCCTGGCGGGCCGGGGCCGCGACAAGTTCCGGCATCTGGAGTGGACGGACTCGCCGTCCGGGCTGCCGGTGCCGGTGGGCGGCCTCGCCACCCTGGAGTGCGAGGTGACCGCGGAGCTTCCGGCCGGGGACCACGAGATCGTGCTCTGCCGGGTGGCACGGACGGACCTGCGGTCCTGCGACGAGGGCCCGCTGCTCAGCTACCGCGGGGGGTACGGGGCCTTCTTCGGTGCGACGGACGCCCCGGACACATGAGCGGCGCACGCGCGGCCGCCGGGCGGCGGGGCGCGAGCGGCCCGCCCCGCCGGGCGGGCCCCGGACCCCGGCGTGCCCGCCCGCGCCCCGCCCGCCCGTGCCCGGCGCGTTCGCCCCGCCCCCGTTCCGTGCTCACTCCGCGATATACGTCTCGTGGCTCCACCGGAAGACCCGCAGAGTCCGCCCGCCCCGCTCCAGCGATTCCGCCGTGGGAACGAAGTGGTCGTAGTGATTGCCGTGCAGCAGTTTGAGGGTCTGCGTCGGATCGTCGACCGTCACCACCTGGCCTTCGGCCTGTCCCGCCGCCCACGCGGCATGAGGACTGCCCCGGAGAACGGCGTTTCCGGTGGTTTCCGCGAACGGCTCGGCCTCCCCGGCCTCCCCGGCCTCCCCGGCCTCCCCGGTCGGCCGGGTCCCGGCGAACGGCCCGGTCTCCCGGTACGGCCCGGTCCTGCGGTACGGCTCGGTCTCCATGATGGCCTCGCTCTCTCGGTCACGGTTCCTGCGGACGTGGTGGTGCGGTCCTCGTCGGGCGCGGCCGCGGCGGAAGGCGGCCGCGGGTCAGCCCGTGCGCCCCGGCTCGCCGTGCCCCGGCCCCGGACGGCTCGGACCCCGACCGCTCGGCACCGGACCGCTCAGCACCGAACGGAGCAGTCCGAACAGATGGTCCGGCGAGTCCCGGAGAAAGAGATGGCCGCCCGGTACGGTGTGCCGGACCCCGGGGGCCGCGCCGTGCCGGGCCCATCCCGCCATCGCCGCGGCGTCGATCAGCGGGTCGGCGGTGCCCGCGAAGGTGTGGACGGGGAACGGCAGCGGCCCGGGCCCGTCCGGGCCGGGCGGCCGATGGCTGTTGCAGAGGTCCAGATCGTCGCGGAGTACGGAGACGGCCGCGTCGACCCAGTCCGGGTACTGGAGCAGCGCCTCCGAGATACCGCCCGCGTCGAGCAGCCAACGCAGCAGCCGCTGCCGCGACATGTCCCGGGTGCCGGCCGACACCGGTGGCACATGCGGGGGATTGCACGCCCCGGCGAGCAGTGCCTCCGGGAGGCGTCGGCCCGCGGCGGCCCGGAACACCGAGAGGTGCCAGGCGACGAGCGCGCCCATGCTGTGCCCGTAGAGGACGTACGGGGTCCGGAGGTACGGGTCGAGATGCTCGTCCAGCTCCTCCACCAGCGCGGTCATCTCGGTGAAACGCGGCTCGCGGACCCGGCGCTCACGGCCGGGCAACTGGACCGGCAGCACCGCTACCGAGGGTCCGAGAGCCCGCTGCCAGTCACGGAAGACCGAGGCGCCGCCGCCCGCGTGGTGCAGACAGAACAGGCTCAGCGGCGCGTCCGGAACGGAGTCCGGGCGAACCGCGAGATAGGGAGTCCGGATCTCCTGGCGGAGGGCGGGACGAGTACCGGCGTGGGTCATCGCAGCTCCGATCGTCCGGTCCGGGCGGCGGGCGGGAACAGCCCGGCGGCGGCCGCGACCGGGCGGCGGCCGGCCCACCCCTGAAGGGTCCGGCCCCCGGCCAAACGAGGGCTTAACCTCCCCTGAAGACACGCTTCGGACACCGGGCGCCCGCAGCCCCCGCCCGACCCCGCGAACGGTGCCGCGATCCGGCGCCCGCTCGCTACGATGCGCGGTGTGAACTCGGGCTTCATACGGTGGACATGGGGGCTGGCGGGCGCGGCCGGGGCATTTGCCGCGGTGGCCGCCGGATGGCAGGCGTTCGGCAGTGTGGGGCCCGGTCAGTACGGGTTCGCCGCGGCGGCCGCGGCGGTCGGCGGCGGGCTCGCCTGGTCCCAGGCCGGGAGGCCCGCCGCGACCGTCGCACCGGATCGCCCCGTACCCCGGGAACTCCCGCGCGACATACCCGACTTCACCGGCCGCTCCGGTGAACTCGCCCAGCTCGCGGAGGCGCTGGGCGCGGCACCCGACGGGACCACCGGGACGCTGGTGACCGTCGTGGGCAAGGGCGGCCTGGGCAAGACGACGCTCGCCGTACGGGCCGCACAGCGCGCCGCCGCCCGCTTCCCCGACGGGCAGCTCTTCGCCAACCTCCGGGGCTACGACCCCCGGCCGGCCGAACCGGCCGAGGTGCTCGCCCGGCTGCTGCGCTCCCTGGGCGCCGACCCGCGCGCGATCCCCGACGGCACGGACGACCGCGCGCAGATGCTGCGGACCCTGACCGCCGGACGCCGCCTGCTCGTCGTCCTCGACAACGCCAACGGGGCACGGCAGGTCCGTCCCCTGCTGCCCGGCGGCCCGGACGCGGCGGTAATCGTCACCAGCCGGGCGCGCCTCGGGACCATCGAAGGGGCCCGGACGATCGCCCTCGACCTGCTGGAACCCGGCGAGGCGGTGGAGCTGCTCGGCCGGATCGCGGGCCCGGCGCGGGTGGCGGCCGAACCCGACGCGGCCCGCCGGCTGGTGGCGCTCTGCGGACGGCTCCCGCTCGCCGTCCGGATCGCCGGGGCGCGCCTGGCCGAGCGGCCCGACCTCACCCCGGCGGCTCTCGCCGCCCGCCTCGCCGACGAACGCGGCCGGCTCGACCACCTCGAACTCGGGGACCTCGACGTACGCTCCAGCTTTATGATCAGCTACCAGGGGCTCCCGGACGACCAGCGCAGGGCCTTCCGGATGCTGGGGCTCTTCCCCGGAGCCGACTTCGCGGTCTGGCCGCTCGCGGCCCTGCTGGACATCCCCCTGCGGGAGGCCGAACGCCTCGTCGACGCACTGGTGTCGGCACAGCTCCTCGACGCGCTCGGCCCCGACGAGACCGGCACCGCCCGCTACACCTTCCACGACCTCCTCCGCGCGCTCGCCCGCGAGCAGCACGAACCCGGGGCGGCCGCCGCGACCGGCCGGCTGCTGGGCGCCTATCTCACCCTCGCCGCCGCCGCGGAGGACCGCTTCCAGCCGGGCGAACTGCGCAAGACCGGCGGCCATCCGCGCCACGGCGTCGAACCCGGCGAGCAGGGCCGCCTGCTGGCCGACCCGGTCGCCTGGTTCGTCTCCGAGCGGCTGAACGTGGTGGCGTGCGTACGGCTGGCCTGCGAACGGGAGCTGTGGGACGCCGCATGGGAACTCACCCATATCGGCGCACCGTTCTTCGAGATGCTGGCGACCTGGGACGACTGGGGGACCGCCGTGGAGCTGGCCCTCGCCTCGGCCCGCCGGTCGGGCGACCGCCGGGCCGAGGCGATCACCCTGTTCGACCGCGGCGCGCTCTGCCGCGACCTGGGCCGGACCGATGACGCCCTCGCCGCCTACGAGGGGGCGACGGCCGGATACGAGGCCGTGGACGACGCGCACGGGCTGGCCGCCGTGCAACTGGTCCAGGGCATCGTCCACCGCAACCGCGGCACCTGGGACATCGCCGCCGAACGGCTGAGCGCCGCGGCCGCGGGACTCCGCGCGGCCGGAGACCGCCGGCTCGCGGCCCAGGCCCGCCGCAGCCTCGCCGTCGTCCGCAGCGGGCAGGGGCGGGCCGCCGAGGCCGTACCGCTGTTCCGGGAGGCCCTGGAGGAGTTCCGCGATCTGGGCGACCGCCGCGCCGAGGCGTATGCCTGGCGGGGTCTCGCCCAGGCCGAACTGGACAGCGGCGAACCGGCTTCCGCGGCCCGCTCCTTCGCCATGAGCCTCGACCTCACCCGCGGCCTGCGCGACCGCCGGGGCGAGGCCCGGGCCCTCCAGGGCCTCGGCCGTGTCCACACCGCCGAGGGCGCGGCCGCCCCGGCACTGCGCCGGTTCGCCGAGGCCCGCGCGATCGCGGAGGAGGCCCACGACGAGGTCCTTCTCCGCGAGCTGGACCGGGACACGGCCCGGACCGGCGGCTCTTAGCGCGCGGCCCCGGAGGACCGGCCGGGGTGAGCGGGCGGCTTGCCCGGTCGGCGAGGCAACGACCCTGTCACCCGGGGCCGTACACCTCGTCGAAGACGCCGAGCAGGGGTGCGGACAGCAGGGCGCGGGCCCGCCGCAGCAGGGATTCGCCGCCCACCACGTTTCCGGGCCATCCGTACGACTGCGCCCGCACGAGGTGGGTCCGTGCCCTGCCGGGGTCCGCGGGGAGGCCGTCGGCGCCCAGGAGATAGGCGAGCCCGAGCTCGAAGTGGGCGTTGCCCCGGGTGAACCCGTCGTCGTCATGGGCGAGGTCGGAGCCGTGGAGCAGGTCGTCGACCAGGTCATGGGCCTCGGTGAGGCCGGAGTCCGCCGCGACGAGCAGCAGTTTGAAGGCCAGCTCGACGGGATCCGTCTGCTCGCGGACCGCCGGGTCGAACTCCGGTGCTTCGAACGAGAGGAGGGTCTCGAACGCGCCTGCCCTGGCCGCCGCCACGTACTCCTGGAAGGAGGGGGAGCAGCCGGGGCCGGGTGTGACGACATAGCCGTCGGTGAGACGTTCGCCGAGCGGCGGTCCGCCGAGGGGAGCAACCATGAGCGGCACTTTAGGGCCGGGCGCCGACACTCCGGGTGCGCGACCGGTCCCGGGGCCACACCTGGTCGCCTTCGACGCGACGCGACCCGGCGCGGGCCACCGCGCCCCGGCCGGGCCGTTGCCGGCCGGCCGGGACACGGTGTGATCCCGTGGGGGTTGGGGGGCGGGGTCAGTCCCGGATGTAGTCGCGCAGCGGAGCGGGCCGCAGCCCGGCCGCGTCGGCCGCCGCGAGGACGCGGTTCAGGTCGGCCGCCAGGCTCGGGGTGAAGTGCAGCAGCACGATGTCGCCGGCCGCCAGGGCCGGAGCGGCGGGCGGGGTGCCCCAGGTGGTCTGGTCGTGCGTCCAGCCGACGACTGCCTTCGAACCGCAGGCACGGGCGGCCACCTGGGTGTCGGTGTTGTACGAGCCGTAGGGCGCCCGGGTCAGCCGGGGCTCGTAGCCGAACGTCGCCAGGTGCCGCTGGCGGGCTCCGCAGAGTTCGGCGCGCTGGCCCTGGAGGTCGAGCGTGGTCAGGTCGGGGTGGGTGAGCCCGTGGTTCTCCAGCCGGGAAGGACCGTGGTCGAGCAGCTTCCGGTAGTAGGCCGCGTCGTACGAGTAGGCGTCCGGCAGTACGAACAGCGATGCCGGAACCCGGCGGTCCAGCAGGATCTTCGAAGCCTCGGGGTCGTGGTACCAGCCGTCGTCGATGGTGATGAACACGACCGGGTCACGGGTGTCGACCCGGTTCACCACCGGTGCGGGAGGCGGCCAGGAGGCGGTCGTGGCCGTGGTCGCGGCGCTCGTCGGCGCCGCACTCGCCGGTGCGGGAACGGTCAGGCCCAGCAGGGCGAGAAGGGGTACCAGAAGGGCCAGTACGGCTCGGGGTCTCGGCATGGCCCGCATCATTGGTCCAGACCAGTACGCGTGTCAATGCTCCTGTCCAAAAAGGAAGTTGACGATGTGCCGGACACCGGAACCGCTGGTGGGCGACTTCCCGCGGACCGTATGCCCCTGTCCCGTGAGCCCCAGAAACACCCGCCCGCCACCCGGCTCTCAGTCTCCGGCGGCCGCAGCGGGGGTTCCCGTTCCCGCGCTCCGTGCGGCCGGGGCGGCCCGTAACACCTCCGGTACACCCCCGGCCCCCGCCCCGGCCGGACGGCGCCGGCCCTCAGAGGTCGACTACCAGCAGCCGGTAGCCGGCATCGAGTTCGTCGCGCTTCAGCAGATCGGCATGGCGCCGCTGCCACCGGCCCGAGGACAGATCGTCGGCGAGCCGGGCCAGACCCGGCCGCAGGATCTCGTCCGGGGTCCCGGCGAGCATCGAGATGCCCGCCCGGACCCGCGGATCGAGATATGCCTCCGGCCGGCGCCAGAAAGCGGCGAGGAACCCGTCGGTGCAGTCGTACGGGACGGGCACCGTCTCGACGCGGGCGCCTCCCAGCAGGGCGGCCAGACGGCCGACCGGGACGGCTCGTGCGAAGTCGGCCGCGGCCGCCTCGGGCAGATACTCCGACAGCAGCCAGAATCCGCGGGTGACGGTGTGGTCGAAGGTGAGGACGACGATCCGCTGCCGGGCGATACGGCGCATCTCCCCGATACCGGCTTCCAGATCGCCCCAGTGGTGCACGGTCAGCAGGGCCATCACCGCATCGGCCGAACCGTCGGCAAGGGGGATCGCCTCCGCGGACGCCTGGAGGGCCCGCGCGGATCCGGCCGGTCGCTGGGCGATCATCACCGCGCTGGGCTCGACCGCCAGCACGGTGCGGGCCGGTTCGTAGGACCCGGCACCGGCTCCCACGTTGACCACCGAGGCGGCGTTCCCGAGGGCCTGATGGATCCGGGCGGCGATGGCGGGGTCGGGGCGGCGGGTGTCGGCGTAGGTCGTTCCGATGCTGTCGTAGGTCGCCATTCGCGACAGTATGCGCTTGCCGCAGCCCGCGTGTGAACACCCGGGCGGTGATATCACCGCAGACGGGTGCGGTCGGGCCGGGGGACTCGGCGATCATCGGGTATGACCAGATCACCGGGCTTCTCCCGCCGTTCGCTGATATCCGCCGCAGGTGCCGCAACGCTGCTCTCGGCCGCCGAGGCACAGTCGGCCGCCCTCGCCTCGCCGGTGCGGCGGTCCGCCCTCGCCCCCGCCGCCGCCGAGGTGCCGACCGGTGGATCCCTCACCTCCGTGACGATCGCCGCGCACGACCCCGCGGCCTATCTGCGCGCCGCCGCGGGCGCGCTCACCGTGACCGTCCCGGCCGGGGCACCCGCCCGGACCGAGGTCGCGTACGGCGGGGACGTCCTTGCGGTCCTCACCCACGGTTCCCGCACCGTCGTGCTGACCGGACCCGAGCGCACCTTCCGTGAGGACAAGCGCGCCTTCGACGACACCTTCCGGCGTACGGTCGCCCAGGGCGGCTGGGGCCTCTCGCCCGGGGGCGGGGCCTGGGACACCGCCAACGGCGGCGCGGGCGACTACGCGGTCTCCCCGGGATCCGGTGTCGTCCGGATACCCGCGAACAGCACCGTGAGCCGCCATACGACGCTGAAGGACGACCGGGTCACGGACCTCGACGCCGTGATCACCGCGCGGTTCGCCCAGGACCCGTCGGACGCGGCCCGCTCCTTCGCCCTCACCTTCGGCTACCAGGGGCCCGCCCAGCACTGCCGCGCCCGGCTCTCGTTCGCCGCGGGCGGCGCGGTCACCCTGCATCTGGAGAAGGCTGTCAGTGCCACCTCCGTCACCCAGCTCGCCACCCCCTTCGCCGTCTCGCCCGGCGGCCCGGCGGACACCGAGTGGTGCGTCCGGGTCAGCCGCACCGGCGGTCTGATCCGGGCCCGTGCCTGGCGTGCCGACCAGGCCGAGGGCACCGGCTGGCAGAGCACCGCCGAGAGCCTGCCGCCCGCCCCGGGACGGATCGGGATCCGCGCCGCGGCCGACAGCACCACCCTCGCCGCCGAACTGGCCGTCTCCCGGGTCCGGGTCCTCACCGCGGCCTGGGACACCCCGGTGACGGTGACCCACCGATCCTGGGTCAGAGTGCTCCCCGAACCCTTCACCGGGGTGTGGAACGCGGGCGTGGAGCAGCGGATCCGCGGCTGGCTGGGCTCCACCGCGCCCGACGCCCTCGCCTACGGCTTCCAGTTCCTGCCCGGCGCGCCGCCGGTCGCCTCGTACCGCACCGGACCGCCGGAGAACGGCGCGCCCGTCCTCGGCGAGTCCGACTACGGTCCGCCGCTGGCCGGCGGCGCCCGGGAGGAAGGCGCCGACTTCCACGAATACATGGGCGTGAACTGGACCTTCGCCCGGGTACCGGCCGGATCGCTCACGAAGACCGCGGAGGCCCGCTTCCTGACGATCATGAAGCCCGGGCGCTGTCGGAACGGGCGGAGCGGCTGCTGGCGTTGCCGTAGGCCGGTGTAAGCGCTGTGGCCAGAAGGCGGCGAGC
>NZ_JBSFNQ010000122.1:0-16806 GCF_053981115.1 Streptomyces sp. NPDC003691
CTGGCGGAGGCGGGCGTGGCCTTCGAGGACGACGACCGTCTGGTGCGCGGCCTCGACTACTACACCCGCACCACGTTCGAGTTCGTCCACGACGGCCCCCGAGAGGGGTGCGGGACGCCCCCGTAACGGCTCCGCGCACCGACCCCCTCCCCCGGCCGCCCCGGACCCCTCCGGGGCCGCCTCGCCGCCCGGGGCGCCCTCCGGCGGCAAACTCGATTGCCGCGCCCCGGACGGCCTCCGAAGAATGCGCCCCATGAGCAACACGACCGGTTTCTCCCTCAAACCCACCCTCCATGGCGAGAAGGTGACACTCCGCCCCTTCACCGAGGCCGACGTCCCCGTGATGACCGCGATCCTCGACGATCCCGACGTCCTCCGGTTCACCGGCGCGGACACCGGCCCCGACCCCGGCTCCGGCTCCGGCGGCCCGGACGAGGCGGCTGCCCTGCACACCTGGTACACCACCCGCAACGACCGGAACGACCGGCTCGACCTGGCCGTCGTCGACCGGGCGCGCAACGAGGTCGTCGGCGAGGTCGTTCTCCACGAGTGGGACCCCGCCAACCGCAACTGCCGCTTCCGCACCCTGATCGGGCCGCGCGGCCGGGACCGGGGGCTGGGCACCGAGGCCACCGCGCTGATCGTCGGCCACGGCTTCGACCACATCGGACTCCACCGCATCGTGCTCAGCGTCTTCGCGTTCAACCCGCGGGCGCGGCGGGTCTACGAGAAGGTGGGCTTCACGGCGGAGGGCGTCGAGCGGGAGGTACTGCGCCGGGGGGACGGCTGGGCGGACGCCACCTCGATGTCGGTACTGGCCCATGAGTGGCGCGCCCGGCACGGCGCCCCGGCAGGGGCGGCCCCCGGGACACCGGCGTCGGCTCCGGGGATGACACGCGCCGAATGATTCCATACCCCCTAGGGGTATAGTATGGTGAGCAGCACGGGCCACGGGGCCCTCAACCGCCCCACTCCGCCCGGATTGCGACGTACGCCGTCCGACGCCTACGAGGAGAACGCCATGACCACCCACTCCGACATCGAGATCATCGAGACGGCCACCGCTTCGAGCTGCTGCGGCGGAAGCTCCTGCGGTACGGGCGCGGCCGAGGCCGGGGCCGGCGCCGTCACCACGGTCTACCAGGTGAAGGGCATGACCTGCGGCCACTGCGAGGGCGCGATCTCCGCCGAGGTCTCGGCCATCGCGGGCGTCACCTCGGTGACCGCGGTCGCCGCGACCGGTCTGGTCACCGTCGTCTCCGAGACCCCGCTCGACGAGGCCGCCGTGCGCGACGCCGTGGACGAGGCGGGCTACGAGCTGACCGGCACCGCCTGAGCCGCCGCGGGCTCCGATCCGGGCCGTACGGGACCGCCTTCTCAGGTCGTCCCGTACGGCCTGTCCATATGCCGGGACGATCCGGGGACACCGGGCGCGCCACCGTCGCCGGACGGGCGGTATCAGCGACATTCCGGACACGTGCGAACGTGATCCGCCTCTCATCGGGCGGCGCCCCGTGAACCGGCCGAGAGCGCTTTCCGGCCGGGAACGATCACCCGCCGAATCCTGCTCCGGAGGGCATCACCCCTGCTCATCGCACTGATCGACGGTTCAGCAAGAAGGGCTTCACCCCGCCCCCGGAGATCACCCCGGACGGCCGCCACGACCGCTGCGCGGCTACATGTGAGGCACAAGACCTTCACAAAGAGACCTAGATCACAGATATTGAGGGGTAACCATTGAGGCCCTCCAAGGGTCTAAATGGACGATGCCAGGAACGTCTTGGGGGACGTTCATGGGATGTCTTGGGGGACATCTCAGGCAAGCGTTGGCCGGGGCACGTGCCCGGGGAGCTTTGAGCGGCCCTCCCGTGCGTACGTACCCCGGCATACCGCGTGAGCAGTTCTGCGGTCGCAGACACCCGGCCGGATCCCGTGGGGGGAATCCGCTCCGGGGATATGGGAAGCGCCCCGCTCGCCGACCCGTGGGGGGATCGGCGGTGGGGCGCTTTCCGCTTGTGCGGTCCGGTTCGGCCGGGTTCGCTCCGGCCTCGGTCCGATACGGCGGGGACCGGTCAGCGGGCCTCGACCGGGACGAAGTCGCGGAGGACCTCACCCGTGTAGATCTGCCGCGGGCGGCCGATACGGGAGCCGGGCTCCTTGATCATCTCGTGCCACTGGGCGATCCAGCCGGGCAGCCGGCCGAGCGCGAAGAGCACCGTGAACATCTCGGTCGGGAAGCCCATGGCCCGGTAGATCAGACCGGTGTAGAAGTCGACGTTCGGGTAGAGCTTGCGCTCGACGAAGTAGTCGTCCGCCAGCGCGTGCTCCTCCAGCTTGAGCGCGATGTCCAGCAGCTCGTCCGACTTGCCGAGGGCGGAGAGGACATCGTGCGCCGCCGCCTTGATGATCTTCGCCCGGGGGTCGAAGTTCTTGTAGACGCGGTGCCCGAAGCCCATGAGCTTCACGCCGTCTTCCTTGTTCTTCACCTTGCGGATGAAGGAGTCGACGTCGCCGCCGGAGGCCTGGATGCCCTCCAGCATCTCCAGCACCGACTGGTTGGCGCCGCCGTGCAGCGGACCCCAGAGCGCGGAGATGCCCGCCGAGATCGACGCGAACATGTTCGCCTGCGAGGAGCCCACCAGGCGGACCGTGGAGGTCGAACAGTTCTGCTCGTGGTCGGCGTGGAGGATCAGCAGCTTGTCGAGGGCGGCGACCACGACCGGGTCCAGGTCGTACTCCTGGGCGGGGACCGAGAAGGTCATCCGCAGGAAGTTCTCCACGTACCCCAGGTCGTTGCGCGGGTAGACGAAGGGGTGGCCGATCGACTTCTTGTAGGCGTACGCCGCGATCGTGGGCAGCTTGGCCAGCAGCCGGATCGTGGAGAGGTGGCGCTGCTTCTCGTCGAACGGGTTGTGGCTGTCCTGGTAGAACGTGGACAGGGCGCTGACCACGGACGACAGCATGGCCATCGGGTGGGCGTCGCGCGGGAAGCCGTCGAAGAACCGCTTGACGTCCTCGTGCAGCAGCGTGTGCTGGGTGATCTCGTTCTTGAAGGCGGCCAGCTCGTCGACCGTGGGCAGCTCGCCGTTGATGAGCAGATAGGCCACCTCGACGAAGGTGGAGCGCTCGGCGAGCTGCTCGATGGGGTAGCCGCGGTAGCGCAGGATGCCCTGCTCGCCGTCGAGGTAGGTGATCGCGGATTTGTAGGCGGCCGTGTTGCCGTAGCCGCTGTCCAGGGTCACCAGACCCGTCTGGGCCCGGAGCTTGCCGATGTCGAAGCCCTTGTCACCGACGGTGCTCTCGACCACCGGGTAGGTGTATTCACCGTCCGCGTAACGCAGTACTACAGAGTTGTCGCTCACGTCATCCCTCACCGACGTAGTGCCTCTTCTTCGAGGTGCCCTGACTGTCTCTACCATCCCCCATTTGGCGCATGAGAGTGCACTCGGGGTCGACTTTTGGGCCCGTTGGCGGCACTCAGTGCCGCCAACCTGCTCATCCTGCCCCGTTCGCCCGATTTCCGGAAGTCGGGGTGTCATTTCCCACCCCGTCGGCCCGGCCGCTCCCCCCGGCCGGAGCACCCCCGGAGAGCCCCGGGCGTCAGCTCCGCGACAGCCGGTGGCCGAGCGCGGTGAACCGTCTGCCCGCGGAGACCGTTCGCACGGCCTGCCCTATCGCCCGCCGGGAGCCGACCAGCACCACCAGCTTCTTCGCCCGGGTGACCGCGGTGTAGAGCAGATTCCGCTGAAGCATCATCCAGGCGCCGGTGGTGACCGGGATCACCACCGCCGGGTACTCGCTGCCCTGGGAACGGTGGATGGTCACGGCATAGGCATGGGCCAGTTCGTCCAGTTCGTCGAAGTCGTACGGCACCTCCTCGTCCTCGTCCGTGCGGACGGTCAGCTTCTGGTCGTCGAGATTGAGGGAGGTGACCACACCAACCGTGCCGTTGAAGATGCCGTTCTCGCCCTTGTCGTAGTTGTTACGGATCTGGGTGACCTTGTCGCCGACCCGGAAGACCCGGCCGCCGAAGCGCTTTTCGGCCAGATCGGGACGGGCGGGGGTGATCGCCTGCTGAAGGAGGCCGTTGAGTACCCCGGCGCCCGCCGGGCCCCGGTGCATGGGGGCAAGGACCTGCACGTCCCGGCGGGGGTCGAGACCGAATTTGGCCGGAATCCTGCGGGCCGCCACATCGACGGCGAGCTTCCCCGCGTCCTCGGTCTCCTCCTCCACAAAGAGAAAGAAATCGGACAGACCTGTGGTGAGGGGCTGCTCGCCCTTGTTGATGCGGTGGGCGTTGGTGACGACCCCGGACTGCTGTGCCTGGCGGAAGATCTGCGTCAGCCGGACATGGGGCACCGGCCCGCCGTCGGCGAGCAGATCGCGGAGCACCTCGCCGGCGCCCACGCTGGGCAGCTGGTCCACATCGCCCACCAGCAGCAGATGCGCCCCGGGCGCCACCGCCTTCACCAGTTTGTTGGCGAGCAGCAGATCGAGCATCGACGCCTCGTCGACCACGACCAGATCGGCGTCCAGCGGCCGGTCCCGGTCGTAGGCCGCGTCACCGCCGGGCTTCAGCTCCAGCAGCCGGTGGACGGTCGACGCCTCGGCGCCGGTCAGCTCCGCCAGCCGTTTGGCGGCCCGGCCGGTGGGGGCGGCCAGCAGCACCTTGGCCTTCTTCGCCCGGGCCAGCTCGACCACCGAGCGGACGGTGAACGACTTCCCGCAGCCCGGCCCGCCGGTCAGCACCGCGACCCGGCTGGTCAGTGCCAGCCGGACCGCCGCCTCCTGCTCGGGCGCCAGATCCGCGCCCGTCCGGTCCGTGAGCCAGGCCAGGGCCTTGTCCCAGGCCACGTCCCGGAAGGCGGGCATCCGGTCCTCCGGGGTCCGCAGCAGCCGCAGGACCTGGGCCGCCAGGGACAGCTCGGCCCGGTGGAAGGGCACGAGATAGACGGCCGTGACGGGCTCGCCGCCGTCGGACCCCGGGACCTGTTCCCTGACCACCCCCTCCTCGTCGGCGGCCAGCTCGGCGAGGCAGTCGATGACCAGGCCGGTGTCCACCTGGAGGAGCTTCACGGCGTCGGCGATCAGCTGCTCCTCGGGCAGGAAGCAGTGGCCCTGGTCGGTGGACTGCGACAGGGCGTACTGGAGACCGGCCTTGACGCGCTCCGGGCTGTCGTGCGGTATCCCGACGGCCTGGGCGATCCGGTCGGCGGTGAGGAAGCCGATGCCCCAGACGTCGGCCGCCAGCCGGTAGGGCTGGTTCTTCACGACGGAGATCGACGCGTCCTCGTACTTCTTGTAGATGCGGACGGCGATGGAGGTGGAAACGCCGACGCCCTGGAGGAAGACCATGACCTCCTTGATGGCCTTCTGCTCCTCCCAGGCCGCGCCGATGAGCCTGGTCCGCTTGGGGCCGAGACCGGGGACCTCGACGAGCCGGGCGGGCTCCTGCTCGATCACATCGAGGGTGTCCGTACCGAAGTGGTCGACGATGCGCTCCGCGATCCGCGGCCCGATCCCCTTGATCAGCCCGGAGCCCAGATAGCGGCGGATGCCCTGGATGGTCGCGGGCAGCACCGTCGTGTAGTTCTCCACGGTGAACTGCTTGCCGTACTGCGGATGGGAGCCCCAGCGGCCCTCCATCCGCAGCGACTCGCCGGGCTGGGCACCGAGCAGGGACCCGACGACGGTGAGGAGGTCGCCGGAGCCGCGGCCGGTGTCGACCCGGGCCACCGTGTAGCCGTTCTCCTCGTTGGCGTACGTGATCCGCTCCAGGACGCCTTCGAGGACAGCGAGATTGGACATGCCCCGACGCTACCGCCGTGGTCCGACAGCGCGGGCCGCCTGTGGACAACCACCGGCGCGGGCGACGCCGCTCCGGCCCCGCCTGTGGATAACTCCGGGACGACCGGCCGCGGGACCTACCGTGGTCGTGCGGGGCCCCGCCGGAGCGAAGGGGACCCGGCCGGCGTGTGCCGGCCGGGTCCGTCCTTCTCCCCTCCCACGGCGCTCCCGTTCTCCCCCGTGCTTCCCCCGATCCCCCCGGGAGTGCCGATGCCACTTACGACACACGTTCCCCGCAGAGGGTTGTACGGAGGCCGGCAAGGTGGTCGGCGCGGCCGGGGTCCGCGGCCCTCACCGGCCGGCGACGTACCGGGCGAAGCGTGCGGCGGTCTCCGCCAGGACCTCGGCGCCGTCCCGCCGCCACAGCTCCTCGTTGAACAGTTCGACCTCGATGGGTCCGCGGTAGCCCGCCGCGTCCACCGTCCGCCGCCAGCCCCTCAGATCGACGCAGCCGTCGCCGAGCTGCCCGCGGCCGTTCAGCACTCCCCGGGGCAAGGGGGTCGTCCAGTCCGCCAGTTGGAAGGCGTGGATCCGGCCCGCGGCGCCCGCGCGTGCCACCTGGGCGGGCGCGTGCTCGTCCCACCAGACGTGATAGGTGTCGACGACGACCCCCACCCGGTCGGGCGGGAAGCGTTCGGCGATGTCCAGCGCCTGGGCGAGGGTGGAGACCACGCACCGGTCCGCCGCGTACATGGGGTGCAGCGGTTCCACCGCGAGCCGTACGCCCGCGGCCCGTGCGTACGGGACGAGTTCGGCGAGCGCGTCCGCGACCCGCTCCCGGGCCCCGGCCAGATCGCGGCTGCCCGGCGGCAGTCCGCCGGAGACCAGCACCAGGGTGTCCGTGCCCAGGGCGGCGGCCTCGTCGAGCGCGGCCCGGTTGTCGTCCAGCGCGCGGCTCCGTCCGGCGGGGTCGGTCGCGGTGAGGAAGCCGCCCCGGCACAGACTGGTGACGGTCAGCCCGGTGTCCCGCAGGAGCCCGGCCGCCGCGGCCGTCCCGTAGGCCCGGACGGGTTCGCGCCACAGCCCGGCACCCGGGATGCCGAGCCGGGCGCAGCCCGCGGCCAGCTCCGGCAGGGACAGCTGCCGTACGGTCATCTGGTTGATGCTGAGCCGGTGCCGGACCGCCCCGGCGCCGGGTTCCGCGGAGTCGGTTGCGGAGAGGGACACGGTTCAGGCTCCGTCGGGGGTGAGCAGGGAGGCCATCCGGGCGCGGGCCGGCCCGGGATCGGGGAAGAGCCCCAGCCCGGCGGCGAGTTCATGGGCGCGGACGAGATGGGCGAGCGGACGCGCCGTGTGGTAGCCGCCGACCATGGTGAACCGTTCCTGGTGCCCGGCGAGCCAGGCGAGGAGGACGACACCGGTCCGGTAGTGGCGGGTGGGCGGTGCGAAGAGGTGCCGGGCCAGCTCCACGGTCGGGTCGAGGACCGCCCGGAGGCCCCTGGTGCCCTGCTCGCCGAGGGCGCGCAGGGCCTCGGCGGCAAGCGGGGCCAGCGGGTTGAAGACGCCGAGCAGCGCATCGCTGTGGCCGTGTTCGTCGCCCGCGATCAGCTCGGGATAGTGGAAGTCGTCGCCGGTGTAGCACCGCACGCCCGCCGGGAGACGGCGGCGGAACGCGATCTCGTGTCCGGCGTCGAGGAGGGAGACCTTCACCCCGTCGACCTTCCCCGGGTGGGCACGGACGACGGCGAGGAGGGTGTCGGTGGCGGTGGCGCGGTCGCCGCTGCCCCAGTAGCGGCCGAGGGCCGGGTCGAAGTCGGGGCCCAGCCAGTGCAGGATCAGGGGGCGCTCGGCCTGCCGCAGCAGTTCGCCGTAGACGTACTGGTAGTCCTCCGGAGAGCGGGCGGCGGCGGCCAGGGCCCGGGAGGTCAGCAGGACGGCCCGGGCACCGCACCCTTCGACATGGGCGAGCTGCTCCTCGTAGGCCCGGAGCACGACCGGGAGCGCGGCCGGGCCGCTGAGCTGGTCGGTTCCGGCACCGCAGACCAGGGCGCCGCCGTCCGCCGAGCGCGCCTCGGCGGCCGTGCGGCGGATCAGCTCGGCGGCGGCGGGCCAGTCGAGCCCCGCGCCCCGCTGGGCGGTGTCCATGGCCTCCGCGACGCCGAGGCCGTGGGCCCACAGATGGCGGCGGAAGGCGAGGGTGGCGTCCCAGTCCACGGCGGAGCGGTTCCCGGCGGCGCCGGATCCGGGGTCGGGGCCCGCGACGACGTGCGCGGCCGCGAAGAACCGCCGGGAGCGCGGCGGGGGCGGGGGCGATACGGGGTGGAGACCGGCCGGGCCGGGGCCGGTCCGGGGTGCCGCGGGGGTACGGCCGGGGCGGTCGGCCGTGCCGTCGGGGGCGCCGCGGCATGGGCCGGGATCGCCGGTGCCGGTGTCGGTGCCGGTCACAGCGGGAGTTTCGGTACGGGGATCCGGCGGCCTTCGGCGGACGAACGCAGCCCCAGCTCGGCGAGCTGTACTCCCCGGGCACCCGCCGCCAGATCCCCGTCATGGGGCTCGCCCAGGACGACATGGCGCAGAAACAGCTCCCACTGGGCCTTGAACGCGGGCCCGAACACCTGGTTGTCGGGGACCTCCTGCCACTGGTCGCGGAAGGACTCACCGGCCGGGAGGTCCGGGCTCCAGACGGGTCTGGGGGTGCCGGTGCGGTGCTGGATCCGGCAGTGGCGGAGTCCGGCGACCGCGGAGCCGTGGACTCCGTCCACCTGGAACTCGGCGAGTTCGTCCCGCCCCACCCGGACCGCCCAGGAGGAGTTGATCTGCGCCACGGCGCCGCCGTCGAGTTCGAAGACGGCGTACACCGCGTCGTCGGCGGTCGCCTCGTAGGGTCTGCCGCTCTCGTCCCAGCGGCGGGGCACATGGGTGGTGGTATGCGCCATAACGCTGGTGATCCGGCCGAAGAGGGTTTCGAGGAGGTACGACCAGTGGGGGAACATATCGGTGGTGATCCCGCCGCCGTCCTCGCTGCGGTAGTTCCACGAGGGGCGCTGCGCGGGCTGCCAGTCGCCCTCGAAGACCCAGTACCCGAACTCGCCGCGCACGGACAGGATCTCGCCGAAGAAGCCGCTGTCGATGAGGCGTTTGAGCTTCCGCAGGCCCGGGAGGAAGAGCTTGTCCTGGACCACGCCGTGGCGGATTCCGGTGCTCCGGGCGAGCCGGGCCAGCTCCAGGGCCCCGGCGAGCCCGGCCGCAGTCGGTTTCTCCGTGTAGACGTGCTTGCCCGCGGCGATGGCCCGGCCCAGGGCGTCCGCGCGGGCGGCGGTGGCCTGCGCGTCGAAGTAGACGTCGACGGTGTCGTCGGCGAGGACCGCGTCGAGATCGGTGGCCCAGTAGGGCAGTTCGTGCCGTTCGGCGATCGAGCGGAGCGCCGGTTCGCGGCGGCCGACGAGGACGGGTTCCGGCCAGAGCGTACGGCCGTCACCGAGGTCGAGCCCGCCCTCCTTCCGCAGCGCCAGCAGGGAGCGGACGAGGTGCTGGTGGTAACCCATGCGTCCGGTGACGCCGTTGACGGCGATCCGCACGGTCCTGCGTGTCATCGTGAAGCCTCCGGGTGTCTCGCCATCGCGATAGCAAGCGCTTTCCGAGCGAGGTGACGCTAGCCTGCCCCGAGCGCCCCGGACAAGGGGCCACGGCCCAACTCCCGTGGAGGAAGCGATGACGGTCACCCTGGCGGATGTCGCCGCACGCGCCCGGGTGTCCCCGGCGACGGTGTCCCGGGTGCTCAACGGCAACTACCCGGTCGCCGTCGCCACCCGGGAACGGGTCCTGCGGGCGGTCGACGAGCTGGACTATGTGCTCAACGGCCCGGCGAGTTCGCTCGCCGCCGCCACGTCCGATCTGATCGGCATCCTGGTGAACGACATCGCCGACCCGTTCTTCGCCATCATGGCGGGTGCCGCGCAGGGCGAGATCGGGGGCCAGGAGGGCTCGGGCCGCGCGGGCGGCGAGAAGCTGGCCGTCGTCTGCAACACCGGCGGTTCCCCGGAGCGCGAGCTGACCTATCTGACCCTGCTCCAGCGGCAGCGGGCGGCGGCCGTGGTGCTGACCGGCGGCGCCCTGGAGGACCCGGCCCATATAGCGGCGATGTCGTCGAAGCTGACGAAGCTGGCGGACGCGGGGACCCGGATCGTGCTCTGCGGGCGGCCCCCGCTGCCGGGCAACGACGCGCCGCTGGCGGCGCTCACCTTCGACAACCGCGGGGGCGGCCGGAGACTGACGGAGCATCTGCTGGCCCTCGGACACCGCCGGATCGGCTATGTCGCGGGTCCGGCCGACCGGACGACGACCCGGCACCGGCTGGAGGGGCACCGGGCGGCACTGCGGGCGGCCGGGATCGACGAGGACCAGGAGCGGATGACGCTCCACGGGGCGTACGCCCGCAGTTCGGGCTACGACTCGACACTGGAGCTGCTGCGCCGGGACCCGGGCCTGACGGCCGTGGTCGCGGCCAACGACACGGTGGCGCTGGGCGCCTGCGCGGCGCTCCGGGACCGGGGGCTGCGGATTCCGCAGGACGTGTCGGTCGCGGGCTTCGACGATCTGCCGTTCTCCGTGGACGTGGTGCCGGCGCTGACGACGGTGCGGCTGCCGCTGGCGGCGGCGGGCGCGCGGGCCGGGAAGCTGGCCATGGGCCGGGAGGAGCCGCCGCCCGGCGGTATCGCGACGGTGGAGGCCGAACTGCTGGTCAGATCGTCGACGGCACCGCCGCGCGGCTGAGCCGGCCGGCCGCGGAATCCCTCCCCGGATCGTGATTGGCGGGGCCCCGGCGCGGGCATATCTTTGACTGAGTCAAAGAATTAGGGGAGGTGGCCGTCGTGGTGGTCCAGGAGATCCGGGCGTTCAACCGGTTCTATACGAATCTCATCGGCGCCCTGGATTACGGCAGGCACCTCTACACGCCGTACACGCTCACCGAGTCCCGTGTGCTCTACGAGCTGGCGCACAGTCCGCGGACGGACGCGGCGGATCTGCGGATCGAACTGTCGCTCGACGCCGGGTATCTGAGCCGGATGCTGGGGAAGTTCGAGCGCGACGGGCTGGTGGAGCGGGCCCCGTCGAAGGAGGACGGCAGGCGGCGGTCGATCACTCTGACGGGGCAGGGCCGCCGGGCCGCGACCCTGCTGGACGAGCGGTCGCGGGAGGCCGTGGGGACACTGGTCTCGCGGATGCCCGCCGGGGAGCGGGAGCGGCTCGCCGGGGCGCTGCGGACCGTCCGGGAGACCCTGGAGCACGCCCGCCCGCCCGGGGCCGGGGAGCCGGTGCTGCGGGGGCCCGCGCCGGGTGAGCTGGGCTGGACGGTGGCCCGTCACGGTGCCCTGTATGCCGCGGAGTACGGCTGGAACACGGAGTTCGAGGGCAAGGTGGCCCGGATCGTCGCGGACTTCGCCGAGGGCCACGACCCGGCCCGGGAGCGGATGTGGATCGCCGAGCTGGACGGCCGCCCCGCCGGTTCGGTGATGTGTGTCCGGGACGGCGCGCCGGAGACCGCCCGGCTGCGGCTGCTGCTGGTCGAGCCGGGGGCGCGCGGCCACGGTATCGGGGAGCGGCTGGTCGCCGCGGTGGTGCGGTTCGCCCGGGACGCGGGATACCGGGAGCTGGTGCTGTGGACCAATGATGTGCTCACCGGCGCCCGCCGGATATACGAGCGCAGCGGGTTCACTCTGGTCGCGGAGGAGCCCCACCACTCCTTCGGGGTGGATCTGGTCGGCCAGGACTGGAGGCTGGTGCTGCGGGATCCCGGGGAGGTACCCGGATGAGGCGGGGAGCGGGGCCGGAGGCCCGGCCCGGGGCGCGGGCGGCGGGTGGCGGCTGGGCGTTCGCCTTCTCGACGCTGGGGGTGCCGGGGATGCCGGTCGCCGAGGTGGCAGCGCTCGCCGCCGACACCGGCTATCAGGGGGTGGAGCTGCGGGCCCATCCGGAGGAGCCGGTGCATCCGGGGCTCGGTCCGGGTGACCGGGCCGCGGCGGCACGGGAGTTCCGGCGCGCGGGCGTGCGGACACTGGCCGTCTGCGGCTATGCCCGGGTCGCGGCGCCGGGGCCGGACGGTCCGGTGCTGGACGAGATCGCGGGGCTGGTGGGGCTGGCGCGGGATCTGGGCGCGCCGTACGTCCGGGTGTTTCCGGGTGGTTCCCCGGAGAACGGGGCGAACGGGGAGGCCTCCGCCGTCGCCGCCCGGCGGATGGCCGCGGCCTCGGGTCCCGCGGCGGCGGCCGGGGTGGGGATCCTGCTGGAGACCCATGATTCGCACCGTACGGGCCGGTCGGTGGCCGGGATCCTGTCCCGGTGCGGCCGCCCGCGGGAGGTGCCCGCCGCGGCGGCACCGGGGGCGGCAGTGCCAGGGGCGGCGGGCCCGGGTCCGGGGGCGGTCTGGGACGTGCTCCACACCTGGCTGGGCGGGGAGGATCCGGCGGTCACCCGGGCGGCGCTCTCCCCCTTTCCGGGCTATGTCCAGGTCAAGGATGTGGCGGCCCGGGAGGACCTGGTGCCGCTGCCGCTCGGGGCGGGGGTGCTGCCCCTGGCCGAGGTGCTTGCCGTGCTCACCCGGCCGATGTGGCTGAGCTGGGAGTACGAGAAGCGCTGGGCTCCGGAGGCGGCGGCGCTGCCGGGGCTGCTGGTACCGGGGCGGGAGCATCTGGAGCGGCTGCTCGGGAGAGGGAGGTGACGGCGATACCGCCGACCAGCAGCGCGGCAGCCGTCCAGCCCAGGGGGCTGACCCGCTCCCCGAGCAGCAGCGCGGCGGAGGACATGCCGAAGAAGGGCACGAGGAGGGAGAAGGGGGCGACGGCGGAGGCGGGGTAGCGGCGGAGCAGATACCCCCAGGCGCCGAAGCCGAAGACGGTGGCTCCCCAGGCGAGATAGAGGACGGTTCCCGCGCCGCTCCAGTCCAGGCCGCGCAGGGCGTCCGCGCCCGCCCGGGGGCCTTCGAAGACCAGGGAGAGGGCGAGCAGCGGCAGGACGGGGACTGTGGAGACCCAGATCATGAAGTTGAGGGCGTCCGGCGGGGCGGCCCTGCGGGTCAGGACATTGGACACGCCCCAGCAGGCGGCGGCCGCGATGACCAGGACGAAGGCGGTCGCCGGCCCGGAGGCTCCCCGGTCGGCCGCGGCGAGCGCGATACCGCAGAGCGCGACGGACATCCCGGCGATCCGGATCTTCCCGGGGCGCTCGCGCAGGACGACGGCCGCGATGAGAACGGTGAAGACGGCCTGGACCTGGAGGACGAGGGAGGAGAGCCCCGCGGGCATACCGCGGTCCATGCCGATGAACAGCAGCCCGAACTTGGCCACGCCCAGGGCGAGCCCCACCCCGATGATCCACTTCCAGGCGACCTTCGGGCGGCCCACAAAGAAGACCGCGGGCAGGGCGGCGACCAGGAAGCGGAGAGCGGAGAGCAGCAGCGGGGGAAAGTGCCCGAGACCGACTTCGAGTACGACGAAGTTCACGCCCCACACAGCGGCGACGAGTACGGCGAGGGCGATATGTGCAGGGCGCATGAAAGGAGGATCACCCCATACGACCATGTAGCACCAGCGCGAATTTCTTTATGGTGGAATTCAGTATTGCTTAATCGTCCGGTGGGCCCGGCAAGGAGCCCGGGCACCGGCCGCCCCGGGCTGCCGGGACCGCCCGGGCCGGGCCCGGAAGGAGGAGCGCATGCTCGACCTGGGAAGACTGCGGGCGCTGCACGCCGTCTGGGTGCACGGTTCGGTCGCCGCCGCGGCCGTCGCCCTCGGCTACACCCCGTCGGCGGTATCGCAGCAGATCACCAAGCTGGAGCGGGAGACCCGGTCCACCCTGCTGGAGCGGCGGGGGCGGGGCGTCGCCCTCACCGATGAAGGGCTCCATCTCGCCTCGACGGCCAGGGAGCTGCTGGCGATCGTGGAGCGGGCCGAGACGGTGATGGAGGAGCGCCGGGGGAAGCCGGCCGGTCGGCTGACCGTCGCCGCGTTCGCCTCGGCGGCCCGGGGTCTGCTGCCGGGGGTGCTGGCGGATCTGGAGCGGGCCCATCCGGGGCTGGACGTCCGGATGACGGAGGTCGATCCGCATCTCTCCGTCGACCTGGTGGTCCGGGGGACGACCGATCTGGCCGTCGCCCACGACTGGGACATTGCGCCGCTGCCCGCGCCGGAGGGTCTGGAGCAGGCGCCGATCGGTGACGATCTGTGCGATCTGCTGGTCCCGGCGGGGCACCGGTTCGCCGGGCGGGCGGCGGTGCGCCGGGAGCAGCTGGCGGGCGAGCGGTGGATCTGCCAGCCGCCGGGGACCGTCTGCCACGACTGGCTGATCCGTACCCTGCGTACGGCGGGCTGTGAGCCGGACCTGGTGCATCAGGCGGAGGAGAACCACACCCAGGTCGCCTTGGTGGCCGCCGGGCTCGGTATCGCGATGATGCCCCGGCTGGGGCGCGGACCGCTGCCGGCCGGGGTGGTGGCGGTGGCTCTGGACCCGGTGCCGCGGCGGAGACTGTATGCCCTCTGGCGCTCCGGGGCGGCCCGGCGGCCCGCCATCGGAGCAGCGGTGACGGCCCTTCAGGAGCACTTTCCGCGGCTTCAGCCGGTGGACCCGGTGGTTCCGGCCGGACCGGCCCGGCGGACCACCGCCGCCGTCCGGCGGCGCCCGGCACAGCCACCCGCCGCGACCTGCGAAGGCGTCCACCGGAGCGGCTGACGACCACTCACATCCCGCCTCTAAAGGTCCGAACCATTAACCCAGAGGTCCACACCACCGCATCCACAAAATCTCCACAACTTTCACAATCTTTCACCAGCGCCCGCGTCGACATGCCGATGACCATTCATTTTTATACTCGCGGGTCTTATTGCCCTACCTACACATTGGCAGTTAGTTTCAGCTCCGTCCGAGGGATTCTGGACGTTTCCTTCAAATCCTTTGCCAGCAAGGCCGGAAGGAGCACCCCCACATGCACGACCAGTCCCACCAGCCCGAACCTCAGCCGCAGGCCCGGGTTTCCAGGCGTACGCTGCTCGCCGCCACGGCGGTCGCGTCCGCCGTCGTCACCGCGGGAGCCGGACCCGCCGTGGCCGGGACCGTACAGACCAGACCGGATCGCGACGCCCGTCTGAAGAAGCTCATCTCGCGGATGAGCCTGGAGCAGAAGGTCGGCCAGCTCTTCGTCCACTGGTTCTCCGGCAACGACGCGCACAACCCCAGCGCCGGTGCCGCCGCCGACAACCTGGCCCGTACGGGCTACCGCACCCCCGCCGAGATCGTGAAGGCGTACCACCTCGGTGGCGTCATCTACTTCGGCTGGTCCGGCAACGTCAGCAACCCGCGCCAGCTCGGCGGGCTGTCGAACGACCTCCAGACCGCCGCGCTCAGCCAGCAGAACTCCGTTCCGCTGGTGGTCTCCATCGACCAGGAGCACGGCGCCATCGTCACCCGGGTCGGCCTGCCGGCCACCCAGCTGCCCGGCGCCATGGCGCTCGGCGCCTCCGGCTCGCGCAGCGACGCCCGGACCGCGGGCTACATCGCGGGTATCGAACTCCGTGCCATCGGTATCCACGAGAACTACGCGCCGGTCGCCGACGTCAATGTGAACCCGGCGAACCCGATCATCGGCATCCGCTCCTTCGGGTCGGACCCGACCGCCGCCGCCAGGCTGGTCGCGGCGCAGGTCTCCGGCTACCAGGCGGCCGGGATCTCGGCCTGTGCCAAGCACTTCCCGGGCCACGGCGACACCAGCGAGGACAGCCACACCGGCCTGCCGGTGATCACCCACAGCCGCGAGGAGTGGGAGCGGCTCGACGCGCCGCCGTTCCGGGCCGCCATCAAGGCCGGGATCGACTCGATCATGACGGCGCACCTCCAGGTCCCGGCGCTGGACCCGAGCAACGACCCGGCCACGCTCTCCCGGCCGATCATCACCGGCATCCTCCGTGAGGAGCTGGGCTTCGACGGCGTCATCGTGACGGACGCGCTCAACATGGAAGGCGTCCGCACCAAGTACGGCGACGACCGGGTGCCGGTCCTGGCGCTCAAGGCCGGTGTCGACCAGCTGCTCTTCCCGTTCAACCTGCCGATCGCCTGGAACGCCGTGGTGAAGGCGGTCCGGGACGGCGAGCTGACCGAGGCCCGCATCGAGGAGTCGGTGCTGCGGATCCTGCGGATGAAGGAGAAGACGGGCCTGCTGAAGGACCCGCGCGTCTCCCTCACCCAGCTCGACAAGATCGTCGGCAACCGCCGGCACCGGGCCGTCGCCGACCGTATCGCGGACGGCACCACGACCCTGCTGGTCAACAAGAACGACACGCTGCCGCTGCGCAAGCGCCGGCAGAAGAAGCTCCTGGTCGTCGGCGTCAACCCGGGTTCGCCCACCAGCACGGACCGGCCGGCCACCACGGTCGCCTCGGAGGTGCTGACCGGGCTCGGGTTCACCACCACGACCCTGGGCTTCACCGGGAACGCGGCGCTCACCCCGGCCGCGATCGACCAGGCGGTCGCCGCGGCGGCCGGCCAGGACGCCGTCGTGGTGCTCACCCAGAACGTCTCGGCCACCAGCCCACAGCGGACCCTGGTGTCCCGTCTGGTGGCGGCCGGTGCCCCGGTCGTCCACCTCGCCCTCGGCAACCCGTACGACATCGCCCGGCTCGACGGAGTGGCCGCTTCGGTCGCCTCGTACGGCTGGACCGAGGTCGAGGTCCGCTCCGCGGCCCGGGTCATCGGCGGCAAGGTGGAGCCCGAGGGCAAGCTCCCGGTGCCCGTGCAGCGCGCGGACAACCCGGCGCAGGTGCTCTACCCGGTCGGTCACGGACTCTCGTTCGACGACTGACCGAACCGTCGCGAGGCGCGGCGGGCCGCTCAGGCGGCCCGGCCCGCCACCGCCGTGCACGGCCGGCGGTCCGGGGAAGCGGCATGCTTCCCCGGCTCCCCCGGCCGTGGCCGGCCCCGGTGCCCCGGGGCCGGGGGGGCCGGCCCCCGGGGGCGGGGCCGGGGGGAACGGGA
>NZ_JBSFNQ010000123.1:0-16758 GCF_053981115.1 Streptomyces sp. NPDC003691
GGGGAGTTGCGGGGTTTGGGTGTGGTGGTGGATGTGGTGGCGTGTGATGTGGGGGATGTGGTGGCGTTGCGGGGTGTGGTGGAGGGGGTGGGGGCGGAGTTTCCGTTGGTGGGTGTGGTGCATGCGGCGGGTGTGCTGGATGACGGTGTGGTGGCGTCGTTGAGTGCGGAGCGGCTGGATGCGGTGTTACGGGCGAAGGCGGCTGCCGCCTGGCACCTCCACGAACTCACCGCCGGCCACGACCTGGACTTCTTCTGCCTCTTCTCCTCGGCGGCGGGCACTGTCTCCCCCGGCGGCCAGGGCAACTACGCCGCCGCCAACACCTTCCTCGACGCCCTCGCCGCGTACCGCCGGTCCGAGGGACTCACGGCTCTCTCCTGTGTCTGGGGCATGTGGTCCGTCAACACCGGAATGACCGGCCGTCTCGACGAGGCCGCCCGGCGCCGCCTGCACCGGCAGGGCTTCGGCGCGCTGTCCGGACCGGAGGGCCTGGCCCTCCTCGACGCGGCGGTCGCCTCCGGCGCCACAGCTCCCGTACTCGCGAAACTGGAACCCGCCGGTCTACGGGCGCAGGCCGCGTCCGGCACCCTCCCGCCCGTGCTGAGTGCCCTGGTCGGGACTCCGCGCCGCCGGGCGGACCGGACCGCGACCGGTGCCACGCTCACCGACCGGCTGGCCCGGCTGCCCGACGAACAGCGCCTGCCGATGCTGCTGGACCTGGTCCGCCGGGAGGTCGCGGACGTCCTCGGCCACCCGTCCCCCGGCGGTATCGCCCACGACCGTGCCTTGAAGGAGCTGGGCTTTGATTCGCTGACAGCAGTGGAGTTGCGGAACCGGCTGAACGCGGTGACCGGTCTGCGGCTGCCCGCGACGCTCGTGTTCGACCATCCGACGGCCGCCGCGGTCGCCGACCGCCTGCTCACCTCCCTTCTCAGCGCGGGGAACCTGCCTGGGCCTGTGCCTCTGCTATTGCCTGTGCCGTCTGCTGTGCGGGTGGTGGATGAGCCGGTGGTGATTGTGGGGATGGCGTGTCGTTTTCCGGGTGGGGTGTCGTCGCCTGAGGAGTTGTGGCGGCTGGTGGTGTCGGGGGCGGAGGGGGTGTCGGAGTTTCCGGTGGACCGTGGGTGGGATGTGGACGGGCTCTACGACCCGGAGCCGGGGACGGCGGGCCGGACGTCTACGCGGTCGGGCGGATTTCTGCACGGGGCAGGGGAGTTCGACGCGGCGTTCTTCGGGATCAGCCCGAACGAGGCGCTGACCATGGATCCGCAGCAGCGGCTGTTGCTGGAGTGTGCCTGGGAGGCGGTCGAGCGGGCGGGTATCGACCCGGCCACGCTGCGGGGCAGCGCGACCGGCGTCTACACCGGCCTGATGTACCACGACTACGCCAACAGCTCGGCCGCCGGGGCGATCGCGTCGGGCCGGGTGGCGTATGCCTTCGGTCTGGAGGGCCCGGCGGTGACGGTGGACACGGCGTGTTCGTCGTCGCTGGTGGCGTTGCACCTCGCGGCCCAGGCCCTGCGGAACGGTGAATGCACCCTGGCCCTGGCCGGTGGCACCACCGTGATGGCGACCCCGGAAGTGCTCCTGGAGTTCAGCCGCCAGCGGGGGCTTTCGCCCGACGGCCGGTGCCGCTCGTACGCGGATACGGCGGACGGGACCGGGTTCTCGGAGGGGGCGGGGGTGCTGTTGGTGGAGCGTTTGTCGGATGCGGTCCGGCTGGGGCATCCGGTGCTGGGGGTGGTGAAGGGTTCGGCGGTTAATCAGGACGGTGCGTCGAATGGGCTGACGGCTCCGAATGGGCCTTCGCAGGAGCGGGTGATTCGGGCGGCGTTGGGGTCGGCGGGGTTGGGTGCGGGTGAGGTGGATGTGGTGGAGGGGCATGGGACGGGGACGGTGCTGGGGGATCCGATTGAGGCTCAGGCGTTGTTGGCCACGTATGGGCAGGGGCGGGGTGAGGGTGAGCCGTTGTGGCTGGGGTCGGTGAAGTCGAATGTGGGGCATACGCAGGCGGCTGCGGGTGTCGCGGGGATTATGAAGATGGTGCTGGCGATGCGGCATGGGGTGCTGCCGCGGACGCTGCATGTGGACGAGCCGTCCGGGCAGGTCGACTGGTCGTCCGGTGGGGTGGAGCTGCTGACCGAGGCGCGGGAGTGGGTCCGGAGCGGTGGCCGTCCGCGTCGGGCGGGGGTGTCGTCGTTCGGGATCAGCGGGACGAACGCGCATGTGATCGTCGAGGAGCCGCCTGCCGTTGCGGCGGCCGACTCCGATGATGTTGCTCCGGTGGCTTGGGTGCTGTCGGGGAAGACACCTGAGGCTCTTGGAGCGCAGGTCGAGCGGTTGCGGTCCTTTGTGGCGGCTGGTGAGGTGCTGCGGGCGGTGGATGTGGCCTGGTCGTTGGCGGGGCGGGCGCGGTTTGAGCACCGGGCGGTGGTGGTGGGGGCCGATCGGGACGAGCTGTTGAGTGGTCTGGCGGCTGTTGGTGCGACGGCGGCTGAGCCGGGGAAGGTCGCGTTTCTGTTCACGGGGCAGGGTGCGCAGCGGTTGGGGATGGGGAGGGGGCTGGCCGGGCGTTTCCCGGTGTTTGCGGAGGCGTTCGACGGGGTGGCTGCGGCGCTGGATGTGTATCTGGAGCGGCCGTTGCGGGAGGTGGTATGGGGTGAGGATGCCGATGCGGTCGCGTCGACGGGCTGGGCGCAGCCGGGGATCTTTGCTTTCGAGGTGGCGTTGTTCCGGCTGCTGGAGTCGGCGGGTCTGAAGCCTGATTACCTGGCGGGGCATTCGATTGGTGAGCTGGCGGCCGCGCATATCGCTGGGGTACTGGCCCTGGATGATGCGGCGCGGCTGGTGGCGGCGCGTGCCCGGTTGATGCAGGCGCTGCCGTCGGGTGGGGCGATGGCCTCGGTCCGCGCGAGCGAGTCGGTTATCCGTGACGCCTTGGTGGACGGTGTGGCGATTGCGGCGGTCAACGGCCCGGCCTCCGTGGTGATCTCTGGCACCGAAAAGGCTGTTAAGGCCACCACCCGGCGCCTTAAGGGATACAAGGTGACCCGGCTCCGGGTCAGCCACGCCTTCCACTCGCCCCTGATGGAACCGATGCTGGCGGAGTTTTCCGAGGCAGCTTCGGCCCTCTCGTACAACCCGCCCCGCATTCCCTTCGTGTCGACTCTGACCGGTCTCCCGGTCACCGAGGAGCTGACCGACCCTGCCTACTGGGTGCGCCAGGTCCGTGAGCCGGTCCGTTTCGCCGACGCGGTCTCCACCCTCACCACCCAGGGCGCCACCCGCTTCCTCGAAATCGGCCCGGACACCGTTCTCGCCCCCGCCGCCGAGGACTCCCTCCCCACCGGCACCCTCACCCTTGCCTCCCAGCGCCGCGACCGCGACGAAGCCCGCACCCTCCTCACCGCCCTCGGCACCCTCCACACCCACGGCACCCACCTCGACCTCACCGCCCTCCACCCCACCGGCCACCACCTCCCCGACCTCCCCACCTACCCCTTCCAACGCGAACGCTTCTGGCTCTCCTCGCCGCGGGACACCGGTGCCGCCGCGGCCGGGCAGGGTGTGACCGGGCACCCCGTACTCACCGCCGAGGTCGTCGTCCCCGGCAGCGGTCTGGTCGTCCTGACGGGAAGGCTGGCCGAGTCCGACCACGACTGGCTCGGCCATCATGAACTGCACGGGCGGCTCGTCCTCCCGGCCGCGGGCTTCGTCGAGCTGGCACTCACCGCAGGGCGGCTGGCGGACTGCGGCCTGCTCGCCGGACTTGTCGTCGAGACGCCGTTGCTGCTCGACGAGGGCCCGGTCTCCGTCCATGTCGTGGTTGGCGAGCGGGACACCGAATCCGGCGCGCGGACCGTGGCCGTCCACAGCCGCGGTGGTGAGGACATGGTCTGGACGCGGCATGCGCACGGCACGCTGGAACCCCTCGGCCTCCCGCCCGCCGATGTGACCGGCCCCTGGCCGCCCGCCGGTGCCACCCCGCTCGACATCCGCGAGATATACGACGGGCTTGCTGCCGCCGGGTACACCTACGGGCCGCTGTTCCAGGCCGTCACGGCGGCCTGGCGGCACGGCTCGGAGACGTACGCGGAACTGGCTCCCCTGCCCGTCCGGGACGGCGGCGGCGAGTTCGCGCTCCATCCGGCGCTCCTCGACGCGGCACTCCACCCGGACCGCGCGCCGGACGGGATCACCCAGCCCCTGGCCTGGCGCGAGGTGTGCGCCTGGCCCGCCACCGCGTCGGTGCTGCGGGTGCGGATCACCCCGAACGGCTCCGGTGTTGCCCTGACCGTCTCCGACGACAGCGGGCGGCCGGTGCTGTCCGCCGCGCACATCGCCGACGGCACGCTCGACCTACCCGCGCCGCCGGACGGGGCCGCACCCGCCCGGAAGCGGTTCCCCGGCCGGCCGGCCGTACCGGTGGCCCCACCGGACGGCCTCCGGGAGCGGCTGGCCGCGATGCCCGGGGCACAGCGCGCGGACGTCCTGCTGGAGCTGGTCCGTACCCAGGTCGCCGCGGTCCTCGGACACGGTTCGTGGCAGGACGTGGCACCGGACCTGCCGTTCCAGGACCTCGGCTTCGACTCCCTGGCCGCCGTCGAACTGCGCAAGGCGCTGAGCGCGGCCTGCGGACGGTGGCTGCCGCCGACGCTGGTCTTCGACCACCCGACCGCGCGGGACCTGGCCGGTCATCTCGGAGAGCAGCTCGCCGATGCCGCCGATCCCGTGGAACCCGTTCTGGCCGAAGTCGACCGGCTGACGGCACTGCTCGTCGGTGCCGCGCTGGGGCCGGACGCGGCCGTACGGGTCACGGGGCGGCTGGAGGCGCTGCTGCGGGAGTGGCGCGATGCCCTGGAGACATCCGGCGAGGCCACGGCCGAAGGGGACGACCTGACGTCCGCATCCGACGACGAGCTGTTCGCCATGCTCGACAATCTGCAGAGCTGAAGGGTCCATGGGCAACGACGACAAGCTCCGCGAGTACCTCAGGCGGGCCACGGCCGAACTCCGGCAGACCAGCCGCAGACTGCGCGACGCGGAACAGCGCCTGCACGAGCCCGTCGCCATCACCGCGATGACCTGCCGCTTTCCCGGCGGGGTCCGTACTCCCGAAGACCTGTGGGACCTGGTCGCGTCCGGCACCGACGCCGTGTCCGGCTTCCCGCGCAACCGGGGCTGGGACATCGACGGCCTGTACGACCCCGAACCGGCCACGCCCGGCAGAACGTACTGCGCGCACGGTGGTTTCCTGCACGACGCGGGGGAGTTCGACGCGGACTTCTTCCGGATCAGCCCGCGCGACGCGCGGGAGACCGACCCCCAGCAGCGGCTGCTGCTGGAGCTGTCGTGGGAGCTGCTGGAGCGGGCCCGTATCGACCCCACCTCGCTGAAGGGCAGCCCCACCGGAGTCTTCGCGGGGCTCGTCTACCACGACTACGCGGCGCAGGGCATCGGCGGGATGGCCAGTGTCGCGTCCGGCCGGGTCGCCTACGCCCTGGGCCTGGAGGGGCCCGCCGTGACCGTGGACACCGCCTGTTCGTCTTCCCTGGTGGCGGTCCATCTGGCCGCGCAGGCGCTGCGGGCCGGGGAGTGCACCCTGGCCATCGCGGGCGGTGTCACGGTGATGGCCTCGCCCGACTCCTTCGTCGGCTTCAGCCAGGACCGGGGGCTGGCCCCCGACGGGCGCTGCAAGTCGTTCTCCGCCGACGCCGACGGCACCACCTGGTCCGAGGGCGCCGGGCTGCTGCTGCTGGAACGGCTGTCGGTGGCACGCCGCCTCGGGCATCCGGTGCTGGCGGTACTGCGCGGCAGTGCCGTCAACCAGGACGGCGCCAGCAACGGACTGTCGGCGCCCAACGGCCCCGCGCAGCAGCGCGTGATCGAAGCGGCGCTGGCCGGGGCCCAGCTGTCCGCCGAGCACATCGACGCCGTCGAGGCCCATGGCACCGGCACCCCGCTGGGCGACCCCATCGAGGCGCAGGCGTTGCTGGCCGCGTACGGCAGGGGCCGTCCCGCCGGACGGCCGCTGTGGCTCGGCTCCGTCAAGTCCAACATCGGTCACGCGCAGGCCGCCGCCGGCGTCGGCGGCATGATCAAAATGGTGGAGGCGCTGCGCCGGGAGACCCTGCCGAAGACTCTCCATCTGACGGCGCCCACACCCGGCGTGGACTGGTCGGCCGGGGAGGCGCGGCTGCTCACCGAAGCCCGGCCCTGGCCGACCGGTGACCGGACCCGGCGGGCCGGGGTCTCGGCCTTCGGGCTCAGCGGCACCAACGCGCACGTCATCATCGAGGAGGCGCCCGCCGGGGCCTCGGAGCGGGCCGCACCGGGCTCCGGTCCCACCATCGAGCCCGAAGCCGCCGCCGCCGGATCCCCGTCCGCCCGCCGGCTGACACCTCTCCTGGTGTCCGGCCGCGGCGAACCGGCCCTGCGCGCGCAGGCCGCCGCCCTGTACGACCATATGCGTGACGCTTCCCGGCGGCCGCCGCTGCTCGACCTGGGACATGCGCTGGCCGTGTCGAGGGCGCACCTGGAGGACCGCGCCGCCGTGGTCGCCGCGGACGCGGAGTCGGCACGTACCGCGCTCGCCGCACTGGCCGCGGGCGGCACCGCGGCCGGTCTGGTACGCGGCACGGCGCACCCCGACGCCAGGACGGCGTACCTCTTCACCGGGCAGGGCGCCCAGCGCCCCGGCATGGGCCGCGAGCTGTACACGGCGTACCCGGTGTTCGCCGACGCCCTCGACGCCGCGCTCGCCGCACTCGACCCGTACCTGGACCGCTCGCTGCGGGACGTGATGTGGGGCACCGACGCCGCACTGCTCGACCGCACCGGCCACGCCCAGCCCGCGCTGTTCGCGGTGGAGGTGGCGCTCTTCCGGCTGCTGGAATCGTGGGGGATGCGGCCGGACCACCTGATCGGCCACTCCGTCGGCGAACTCGCGGCGGCCCACGCCGCCGGGGTCCTCACTCTGGAAGGCGCCGCCGAACTGGTCACCGCACGGGCCCGCCTGATGCAGGGCCTGCCGCCCGGCGGCGCGATGGTGGCGGTCCGGGCGGGGGTGGACGAGATCGCGCCCCTGCTGGACGAGCGGGTCTCGGTGGCCGCGGTGAACGGCCCCGCGTCGACCGTGCTGTCCGGTGCCGAGGACGCCGTCACGGCCGTCGCGGAGCGGCTCTCCGCCGCCGGACGGCGGACGAAGCGGCTCGCCGTGTCCCACGCCTTCCACTCGGACCTGATGGAGCCCGTGCTCGACGAGTTCGCCGAGGTGGCCGCCGGGATCCGTTACACGCCGCCCGGCCTCGCCGTCGTATCGACGCTGACCGGCGGACCGGTGACGGCCGAACTGACCGACGCCGGCCACTGGGTGCGGCAGGTCCGGGACACCGTCCGGTTCGGCGCCGGTGTGCGGTGGCTCGCCGACCACGGCGTGACCACCTTCCTGGAACTCGGCCCGGACGCCGCGCTCAGCGCGATCGGGCCGGAGAGCCTCGCACCCGGCGAGGACGCCGCGTTCTTCGCCGTACTGCGCCGCGACCGCCCGGAGGTGCGCGAACTGACGACCGCCGTGGCCCGTGCCCACTGCCGGGGTACGGCTGTCGACTGGCGCGCCTTCTACGCGGGCACCGGCGCCCGACCGGCCGATCTGCCGACCTACCGCTTCCAGCGCTCCTGGTACTGGTCCACGGGGAAGGAGAGCGAGCGGGGACCGGAAGGCGCCGGGGGAGCCGGGGGCGCTGTGGCGAAGGCCGTGGGGGCCGACGGGGCCCGGAGCGCGGCCGGCCCGGCCGACGAGGAGTTCTGGACCGGTCTCGAAAAGGCCGGCCCGACCGCGCTGGCGGCGGAGTGGGGCGTCGGAGCGGAGGCGCTGGCGGAGGTGCTGCCCGCCCTCACCGCCGCGCGTGACGCCCGGCGCGCCGAATCCACCGTGGCCGACTGGCGCTACCGGGTGGTCTGGCGGCCCGTGGCCGACCCCGCGCCGGGCGGGCCGGCCGGCCGCTGGCTGCTCGCGGTGCCCGCGAACCGTACGGACGACCCCCTGGTGACGGCGGTCGGCGCGGCGCTCGCGGAGCACGGAGCCGACATCGTCCTCTGCCCGGCCGGACCCGAGGACGACCGCGCCGTGCTCACCGCCCGCCTGCGGGCACACACCGGCGGGGAGGAGCGCCCCGAGCATCCGGCACTCAACGGGAACGGCAACGCCAACGCCAACGGCAGCGGCAACGGCAACACGGCGGACGAGGGCAACGGGCCTTCCGGCGTACGGGAGTTACGGGGTGTGCTCTCGCTGCTCGCCCTCGCCACCGAACCGGACCCCCGGCACCCGGCCCTGCCCGCCGGGTACGCGGCCACGGTCACCCTGGTACAGGCGCTCGCCGACGCCGGGGTGACCGCGCCGCTGTGGTGCGCGACCGTCGGCGCGGTCGCCGTCGACGGCAGCGAACGGCCCGACCCCGGACAAGCGATGCTGCACGGCCTGGGCACCGGGCTCGCCCTGGACCTGCCGGACAGCTGGGGCGGCCTGGTCGACCTGCCCCCCACCCCCGGTACCCCCACCCCCGGTACCCCCACCCCTGGTACCGCCTCCGGTCCCCCTGCTCCGGGTGCCGCCCCTGATACGGTCGCTGCCCGCGACGGCGAGGCCCTGCGCAGGCTCTGCGCGGTGCTGTCCGCCGCCACCGCCACCGCCGATGAAACCGGGGCAAGGACCGGGGCAGGGACCGGGGCGGCAGCCGGGGGGCCCGTCACGGGCGGAACACCGGGCCCCGAGGACCAGGTCGCCGTCCGCCCGGCCGGACTCTTCGCCCGGCGGATGGTCCGTGCCCCGCTCGAAGGCCGCCCCGCGACGCCGTGGCACACTTCGGGCACCGTACTGATCACCGGCGGTACCGGCGGCCTCGGCGCCCATACGGCCCGGCTGATGGCGGCCGCGGGCGCCGAACACCTGCTGCTCGCCGGGCGGCGGGGCAAGCCGACCCCGGAAACCCTGGCACTGGAAGCGGAACTGACCGCATCGGGCACCGGCGTCACCGTGGCAGCCTGCGACGTCACCGACCGCGAGGCCGTCCGCGCCCTGCTGGACGGCATTCCCGGGCACCGGCCACTGACCGCCGTCGTCCACGCGGCCGGAGCCGCACAGCGGCTGGCACCGCCGGGCGAACTCCGACTCGGCGAACTCGCCGACGTGGCGGCGGCGAAGGTCCTGGGCGCCGCGCACCTCGACGAACTCCTCACCGGCAGAACACTGGACGCGTTCGTGCTGTTCTCCTCGGGATCCGCCGTGTGGGGCAGCGCGGGCCAGGCCGGGTACGCCGCCGCCAACGCCTACCTGGACGCGCTCGCCGCCGCCCGGCTGGCCCGCGGACTGCCCGCCACAGCCATCGCCTGGGGCTCCTGGGACGGCGGCATGGTCGACGCGGAGATCGCCGCGGGCATGCGGCGGCTCGGCGCCCCGCCCATGCCGCCCGGCCCGGCCGTCACCGCGCTGCGCCAGGCCCTCGACCACCGTGAAAACCATCTCGTGGTCGCCGATATCGACTGGCCCCGCTTCGCGCCCGTCTACACCATGGCCCGCCGCCGCCCGCTGCTCGACGCCCTGCCCGACGCGGCCGCCACCGGGCCCGGTACGGCCGCCGCGGCACCGCCCGCCCTCGCCGGCCACCTGGCCGGACTCGCCCCGGACCAGCGGGACCGCGAGATCCTCGACCTCGTCCGTACCCGGGTGGCCGCCCTGCTCGGCTACGACGACCCGCAGACCCTGGAGCCCGGCCGGGCCTTCTCGGACCTGGGCTTCGACTCGGTGGCCGCCACCGACCTCAAACTCGGCCTGTCGGCGGCCACCGGCCTCGAACTCCCGGCCACCCTGGTCTTCGACCACGCCACCCCGGCGGCGGTCGCGGAGCATCTCTGCACCCTGCTCGCGCCCCCCACCGGCGCGGCACGCCTGCTCGCCGGCCTCGACCAGTTGGAGGCCGCCGTCACCGAGCTGCCCGCCGACGAGGCCGAACGGCACCGGATCGTCGCCCGCCTGCGCGCCCTGCTCACGGCCGCCGAGGCGGCGGAGCCCCGGTCGGGACCCATCGGCGACGACGCCACCGCGGACGAACTCTTCGCCTTCATCGACAACCAGCTCGGACGGAACGGCTGAACCCCGCGCACCCGACCCGGCAGACGAGGACAGGACAGTGTGATGGCCGAGGACCAGAAGCTTCTCGACTACCTGCGACGGGTGACGGCCGACTTCGCGCAGACCAGGCAGCAACTCCAGGACGCCCGGGACGCCGCGCACGAACCCGTTGCCATCGTCTCCATGGCCTGCCGCTACCCCGGCGGCGTCCGCAGCCCCGAGGAGCTGTGGGACCTCGTCGAGGGCGGCGGCGACGCCGTCGGTCCGATGCCCGGCGACCGCGGCTGGCCCCTGGACCGGCTGGCCGACGACGGCACCGGACAGCAGGGCACGAGCTATGTCACCGAGGGCGGCTTCCTCCACGACGCCACCCGCTTCGACGCCGGACTGTTCGGGATCTCCCCTCGCGAAGCCGTCGTCATGGACCCGCAGCAGCGATTGATGCTGGAGGTGTCCTGGGAGGTGTTCGAACGGGCGGGCATCGCCCCCGACGCCGTACGCGGCGAACCGGTCGGCGTGTTCACCGGCTCCGGCTACCAGGACTACGGCGACCTGCTGAACGCCGCGCCCGAAGCGGCCGAGGCCTATCTCGGGACCGCGGCCGCCTCCGCCGTGATCTCCGGCCGGGTCGCCTACACCCTCGGCCTGGAGGGACCCACCCTCACCGTCGACACCGCATGCTCCTCCTCCCTGGTCGCCCTGCACCTCGCCGTCCAGGCGCTGCGCCGCGGGGAGTGCGCGATGGCACTGGCCGGCGGGGTGATGGTGATGTGCACGCCCGCGCCGTTCGTCGCCTTCAGCCGACAGCGCGGACTGGCGCCGGACGGCCGCTGCAAGGCGTACTCGGAGAGCGCCGACGGTACGGGCTGGGCGGAGGGCGCGGGCGTACTGCTGCTGGAACGCCTCTCCGACGCACGGCGCAACGGCCACTCCGTGCTGGCCGTGATCCGCGGCAGCGCGGTCAACCAGGACGGTGCCAGCAACGGACTGACCGCGCCCAGCGGCCCGGCCCAGCAGCGCGTGATCCGGCAGGCCCTGGCCGACGCCCGGCTGCCCGCCGGGCAGGTCGACGCGGTGGAGGGCCACGGCACCGGCACCACGCTGGGCGACCCCATCGAGGCCCAGGCCCTGCTGGCCACCTACGGCCGCGGCCGGACCCCCGACCAGCCCCTCCTGCTCGGCTCGCTGAAGTCCAACATCGGCCACGCCCAGGCCGCCGCCGGGGTCGGCGGTGTCATCAAGACGGTGATGGCCCTGCGGCACCGCGTCCTGCCGCCCACCCTCCACATCACGGAACCGTCCGGGAAAGTGGACTGGACCTCCGGCGCCGTCCGACTGCTGACGGAGCGCCTGCCGTGGCCGGACCGCGGCCACCCGCCGCGCGCGGGAGTGTCCTCCTTCGGCGTGAGCGGCACCAACGCGCACGTGATCCTGGAAGCCGTGCCGGGGCCGCGGGACGCGGCAGCCGTCGAGGGGGAGCCGCGGGACCCGGCAGTCGTACGCGACGCGCGGGGCCCGGCTGCCGCAGAGCAGTCGGCGAGCCCGGCGGCGCTGCCGGGGCCGCGGAACCCGGCCACCGTGGGGGAGGTGCTGGACCCGACTGCCGTACGGGAGAACACCGCGGCCGCCCCGCCCGCCGCCCATGCCTGGGTCCTCTCCGCGCACGACGACGACGCCCTCGCCGCGGCGGCGGAACGGCTGGCCGCATGGGTGACCGGAGACGAATCCGGCTCCGCCGACCCGGGCGACCCGGGCGGCCCCGGTGACCCCGGTGACCCCGGTGAGCCCGCCCCCGCGGACATCGCGCACTCGCTGGTGACGACCCGGGCGGTCCTCGGCCGCCGCGCCGTCGTGACCGGCGCGGACACCGCCGCCCTCGTCGCCGGACTGACCGCACTGGCCGGGCACCGCGACGCCCCGAACCTCGTCCGGGGCACCGCCCGCGCCGACGCGCGGGCCGTCTTCGTCTTCCCCGGACAGGGCTCCCAGTGGGCCGGTATGGCCCGGGGACTCCTCGATACCTCGGACGACTTCGCGCGGAGCATCACCGAATGCGCCGAAGCCCTCCGCCCCTTCGTCGACTGGGACCTCCTCGCCGTACTGCACGGCGCGCCGGACGCACCCGCCCTCGACGCCGTCGACGTGGTCCAGCCCGCGCTCTGGGCCGTGATGGTCTCCCTCGCCCGGCTGTGGCGCGCCCACGGCGTCGAACCCGCCGCCGTCATCGGCCACTCGCAGGGCGAGATCGCCGCGGCCTGTGTGGCGGGCGGCCTGACCCTGGCGGACGGGGCACGGGTCGTCGCCCTGCGGAGCCGCCTCATCGCCGCGGAACTGGCCGGCCTCGGCGGCATGATGTCCGTCGCCCTGTCCGCCGACGCCGTCGGGGAGCGGCTGCGCGATGTCGACGGGCTCTCCCTCGCCGCCGTCAACGGCCCCGGCTCGGTCGTCGTCTGCGGCGAACCCGATGCGCTGGAACGCCTCCGCGCCGAACTGGTCGAGTCCGGCGTACGCGCCCGTACGATCCCCGTCGACTACGCCTCGCACTCCCACTACGTCGAAGGCATCCGCGACCGGCTCCTGGAACTCCTGGCACCCGTCCGGCCCCGCGCCGGGCAGGTGCCGTTCCACTCCACGGTCACCGGTGGCCTCCTCGACACCAGCACACTCGACGCCGACTACTGGTACCGCAATCTGCGGCAGACCGTCCGCTTCGCCGACACCGCCCACGATCTGGCCGTAGCCGGCTTCGACGTGTTCGTGGAGACCAGCCCCCACCCCGTACTCAAACTCGGCATGGAGGAGACCTTCGCGGACACCGGGACCCCCGTCACCGTCACCGGCACCCTGCGCCGCGACGACGGCGGGCCCCACCGGTTCCTCTCCTCCCTCGCCGAAGCCCATGTGCACGGCATCGCCGTCGACTGGTCCCGCACCTGCCCCGGCGGACGCCGCGTCGACCTGCCCACCTACCCCTTCCAGTACGCCCGGTACTGGCTGGACGCGCCCCCCGGCACGGGCGGCGACGTGACCGGCGCCGGACTGCGCGCCGCCGGCCACCCGCTCCTCGGCGCCGTCGTCACCACCCCGGCCTCGGACGGCGTGATCCTCACTGGTCGGCTGTCCACGGCGGACCAGCCGTGGCTGGCCGACCACACGGTCCTCGGTACGGCCGTGTTCCCCGGTACCGCCTTCGTCGAACTGGCCGTCCGGGCCGGAGACGAAGTCGGCTGCCCCGTCCTGGCCGAACTCACCGTCGAGGCACCACTGTTCCTCGGCAGCGCGGCCGGTGCCGTGGCGGGGGAGGACACCGGCCCGGGTGCCCACGGCGTACAGGTGCACGTCGTCGTCGAGGGCCCCGACGGCGACGGGACCCGCTCACTGCACGTCTACTCCCGCAGCGAGGACGCACCCGGAGACCAGCCGTGGACCCGCCATGCCACCGGGCTCCTCACCCCGGGCAACGGGGTAGCACCCGGGACGGCCTCAGGGACAGTGCCCGGGTCGGCACCGGCGCTGGAGACCGCAGGCGGCCCCCGCGCCTCCTGGCCGCCCGCCGGGGCGACCCCCGTGGACCTCGACGGCTTCTACCCCGCACTCGCCGGAACCGGACTGGACTACGGCCCCGTCTTTCAGGGCCTGCGTGCCGCCTGGCGCGCGGGCGACGACGTGTACGCCGAGGTCGTTCTGCCCGGCCCGGCCCGGGACGCCGCCGACACCACCCCGCCGTTCGGCCTGCACCCGGCCCTGCTGGACGCCGCCCTGCACGCCTGCGCGCTCACCGGCGCGGTCGGCGATCGGGCCCTGCTGCCGTTCGCCTTCACCGGCGTCACCCTGCACGCGTCGGGAGCCTCGCACCTCCGCGTCCGCCTCACCGCGCCCGACGGCGGCAAGGTCTCCCTGGAAGCCGCCGACCCGGCCGGCGCGCCGGTCGTCTCCCTGGAATCCGTGGTCCTGCGCCCGCCCGCGGACGAACGGGCCGCCGGTGCCGTACGCCCCGTCCACGACGCGCTGTACCGGCCTTCGTGGACACCGCTCACCCCGTCGACGGCGACGACGGCGGGACCTGCGCCGACCGGCGCCGCGGTGACCGTCGTGCCGTGGGACGAGGCAGTCGCCTCCGAACCGACCGCCTCCGAACGGACCTCCGAACGGACCGCCTCCGAGTCGAGCGGTAATGAGCCGACCGGTAACGAACCCACCGGTACCGCACCAGCCGGTGTGATCACCCTGGCCGTCGCACCCGGCAACGACCGTTCCGCGGTGCACACCGCCACCCACCAGGTGCTGACCGCCCTGCAGACCTACCTTTCCGAGGAGCGGTTCGCCGACACCACACTGCTGGTCCACACCCGAGGAGCCGCCGCCCTCGACGGCGAGGACATCACCGACCTCGCCGGTGCCGCCGTCTGGGGCCTGGTCCGCTCCGCACAGTCGGAGCACCCCGGCCGGATCGTCCTGGCCGACACCGACGGCCCGCTCCCCGGTCCGCTGCCCGCGATCCTCGCCTCCGGCGAACCCCAACTCCTCTGCCGTGGCGACCGGCTCCACGCGGCCCGGCTCGTCCGGGTGCCCCAGACCGCCCGCGCCGCCGCGGACGACAGCCCCCCGACCCCGTTCCCCCCGGACACCACCGTCCTGATCACCGGGGGCGGCGGCACCCTCGGCGGACTCGTCGCCCGGCACCTGGTCACCCGGTACGGCGTACGGCACCTGCTGCTCCTGGGCCGCCGCGGAGCGGACACGCCCGGCGCCGCCGACCGGATCGCCGAACTGACCGGACTCGGCGCCCGTACCGTCACCTTCACCACCTGCGACGCCGCCGACCGGGACGACCTCGCGTCGGCACTCGCCGCCGTACCCGCGGACCGGCCGGTACGCGGAGTCGTCCACGCGGCGGGCGTGCTCGCCGACGGCACCATCACCTCACTCACCCCCCGGCAACTGGACGTCGTACTCCGCCCCAAGGCCGACGCCGCACTCAACCTGCACGAGCTGACCGGCGACGCCGACCTGTTCGTCCTGTTCTCCGGCGCGGCCGGCATCCTCGGCTCACCCGGCCAGGGAAACTACGCCGCCGCCAACGCCTTCCTCGACGGCCTCGCCGCCCACCGCCGCGCCCACGGCCGCCCCACCCACTCCCTGGCCTGGGGCTTCTGGGCCCAGGGCACCGGAATGACCGGCGCCCTCGACACCCGCGACCGCTCCCGCCTCACCCGCAGCGGCATCATCGGCCTCACCGACGACGAGGGCCTCGCACTCTTCGACGCGGTACGCGACCGGAGCGAGCCCGTCCTGCTCCCCGCCCGCTTCGACCTCGCCGCCCTGCGCACACTGACCGAAGTCCCCGCCCTCTTCCGCGGCCTCGTCCCCGGCACCCGGCGCACCGCCGCCGAATCCACCACCCCGGACTCCGCCGCCGGATTCCTCACCGCCCTCCCCGAAGCCGAGCGGGAACAGGCGCTTCTCGACCTCGTCCTGGACCGCGTCGCCGCGGTGCTGGGCTTCGCCTCCGCATCGGACGTCGACCCCGACCGGGCCTTCCGCGAGATGGGGTTCGACTCGCTGACCGCCGTGGAGTTCCGCAACCGCCTGGGCCGGACCCTCGGACTGCGGCTGCCGGTGACGCTCGCCTTCGACTACCCGTCCCCGACCGCCCTGGCACGGTTCCTGCTCCCCGCCCTCACCGGAACGGCCACCGGCACCCCCGGTGCCGCCGACCGGGGCACCACGGCCTCCGCCGATGACGAGCCCATCGCCATCACCGCCATGAGCTGCCGATTCCCCGGCGGGGTCGGCTCGCCCGAGGAGCTGTGGCGACTGGTCGCCGACGGAGTGGACGCCGTATCCGAGTTTCCGGGCGACCGCGGCTGGCACACCGACGAGCTGTACGACCCGACCGCCGAACGGCCCGGCACGAGCCTCACCCGCCGGGGAGGTTTCCTCCACGACGCCGCCGACTTCGACCCCGCGTTCTTCGGGATCAGCCCGAACGAGGCCCTCGCCATGGATCCGCAACAGCGGTTGCTGCTGGAGTGCGCCTGGGAGGCGTTCGAACGCGCGGGCATCGCCCCCGCCTCCCTCCGAGGCAGCCGTACCGGCGTGTACGCGGGCCTGATGTACCACGACTACGCGGGCAACAGCGGAACCGGCGCCAACGCGTCGGGCCGGGTCGCGTACGCCTTCGGTCTGGAGGGCCCGGCGGTCACGGTGGACACGGCGTGCTCGTCGTCACTCGTGGCGTTGCACCTCGCGGCCCAGGCCCTGAGGTCCGGCGAATGCACGCTCGCCCTGGTCGGCGGCGTCAGTGTGATGGCGACCCCGGAGATCTTCGTCGAGTTCAGCCGCCAGCGCGCCCTTGCCGCCGACGGCCGCTGCAAGCCGTACGCCGACTCCGCGGACGGAACCGGAATCTCGGAAGGCGCCGGCCTGCTACTGGTGGAGCGCTTGTCGGATGCACGGAGGAACGGGCATCCGGTGCTGGCGGTGGTGCGCGGTTCGGCGGTGAACCAGGACGGCGCTTCGAACGGCTTCACGGCTCCGAATGGTCCTTCGCAGGAGCGGGTGATTCGGGCGGCGTTGGGGTCGGCGGGGTTGGGTGCGGGTGATGTGGATGTGGTGGAGGGGCA
>NZ_JBSFNQ010000124.1:0-15973 GCF_053981115.1 Streptomyces sp. NPDC003691
CCGCCCGGTGCGGCGGGTGCGACCGGTGCGGTCAGTGCGGTCGGCCCGTCCGCGACGACATCGCCCTCCGCCATCACCACCACCCGGTCCGCTGTCCGGGCCACGAACTCCACATCGTGCGTGGCCGCGGTCCGCGCCGGTGCGCGACCGGCCGGGTCAGCCGCGCCGTACCGCCGACCCCGTCGAAGCGTCCACGACCTTCCGGTCGCCCAGCGGCGCGTCCAGGACGACTTCCACCGTCTGCTTCTTGGCGATCGCTATACAGACCCTGCCCGGTTCCGGCCCGTCCCCCCTGACCGTCACCTTCACCGTTCCGCCGCTCTCCACGGCCTTGGCGCCGTACTTCTCGCAGACCCCGCCGTAGAAGGTCAGCGCCAGTGTCCGCCCGTCCGCCCGGTACGAGTCCACCGCACTGCCGCCGGGGGCGGGCACGGTCGTCGGCGGCACGGTGGGCGCGGGTGCTGTCGGGGCCGACGGGTCCTCGGCCGGGGGTGCGGGCGGTACCTCGCCCGGGGCGGCCGGGCCGTCCTCCAGATACCGCGGCTCCACCGCGGGCGCGGCCAGGGTGAACCCGGCGCCCTTGCCGCCGCCGGGCGCCACCGAGAACAGCCACGCCGGGACGAAGGTCACCCGGTCCGTCCCGTGCACCGCGGTCAGCCCCAGCGCCGCACCGGTCACCGGGAGTCGGGCACCCGAGGGCCGGGCCGGAGCACAGTCCGCCGTCTTCGGCTGCTCACCGGGGCCCGGTTCCACGGCCCCGTCCAGCGGCATCGCCGTGGCACAGGCAGCCGGCCCGTCCTGCCCGGCGCCGGAGCCCAGGGCGGCCGCGTTCGCGTCCTTCAGCGCCGCGTCGGCCGCGATCAGCGGATACGCCTTCCCCTTCACGGGCACCGACAGAAAGCCGTTCGCCTGGACGATCCGCCCGTCCGGCCCGATGTGGAACACCGTTGCGTAGTCGTGCGTCCGCACCCCGCCGAGCCGCGGATCCGCCGTCACCACCCGGGTCGGCCCGGCGGTCTGCCGCGCGTCGACCACGGCATCCCCCAGCCCCAGCGCCTTCAGCACCGGCGCCACCACCTGCCGGGCCCGGGCCTCCGGCACCGGCACGGCCGACCCCGTAACACCCTCCTGCACCGGCGGGACATAGGGGCCGGAACAGAAGTCCGCCTTCTTCGCGCAGTTGTCGGTCTGCGCGGTGCCCGCGTAGGCGCCGTACGACCAGGCACCCGGCGCCTTCGCCGAAACCTGGAGGGCCGGGCCCGTACCGTCGGCGTCCGGGCCGGACCGCCAGCCGCCGCCGGACGTCCGGTCCGGACCCGGCAGTCCGAACGCCTTCGCCGCCCGGGCCGCGTCCGCCGCCGCCGGGCCGTCGTCCGCCCGGTGCACCGGGGCCTTCGCCGGAGCGCCGGGGAAGGTGACACCCGGCCCCCGTTCGAGGATCCCGCCCGCCGGATGGGGCTCGCCCGGGGCGATGCCCGCCGCCGGAGAGAGCGCGGAGGACACCGGGAGCTTCGGCAGCTGCCCGCCGGGCCCGCTCTCACCGGCCGTGTCCCGGCCGCCGCTCCCGCCCTCCTGGCCCGCGGCGGCCAGCCAGGTCCCGCCGCCGCCCACCACCAGCACCGCCGCCACGACGGACGCCACCAGGGGAAACCGCCTGCGTGCGCGCTCGTCGTCCGTGGTCCGTGTACCGCTCACCTCATACTCCCTGCCGCCGTTCCCCCCGAGGTCCCCTGTCCGGGGCTCGGCGATGGGACGGAAGCCGGATGCGTACGGTTCCCGGCGCGCGATACGGGGGCGGTGGAGTCAGTCCCCGGTGATGACCCGCACCAGCCGCGCCGATCCGGCGGGCACCACCACACCGTGGATCCGGGACGGCGGCACCGGAGCGTCCGCGGCGGCCGCCGGGACCGCCCAGTGCGGAGCCATCCGGGCGCAGTCGCCACGCAGCTCGGCGAGGGTGAATTCCAGGTCACGGGAGGCCGGGGAAGGGCTGGAGTTCGTCATAATCGCACCGTATGCACCCAAGAGGCGGTGGGAAAGGATCTATTATCGGGTAGTTTAGGCGCTTTGGTCACCTGGTACGACCGGGTAGCGTTAGGCGTCATATCCCCGCGTCCCAGGAGCGCATACGCCGTGCGAATCGCAGTCACCGGCTCCATCGCCACCGACCATCTGATGACCTTCCCCGGCCGGTTCGCCGACCAGTTGGTCGCCGACCAGCTCCACACGGTCTCCCTCTCCTTCCTGGTCGACACCCTCAACGTCCGCAGGGGAGGCGTCGGCGCCAACATCTGCTTCGGAATGGGACAGCTCGGCACCGGCCCCGTACTCGTCGGCGCGGCCGGAGCCGACTTCGGCGAATACCGGGCCTGGCTCGACCGCCACGGCGTCGACACCGGCTCGGTCCGGATCTCCGAGGTCCTCCACACCGCCCGCTTCGTCTGCACCACCGACGCCGACCACAACCAGATCGGCTCCTTCTACACCGGCGCCATGAGCGAGGCCCGGCTCATCGAACTGAAGTCGGTCTCCGACCGCGTCGGCGGCCTCGACCTGGTGCTCATCGGCGCCGACGACCCCGAGGCGATGCTCCGCCACACCGAGGAGTGCCGCTCCCGCGCCATCCCCTTCGCCGCCGACTTCTCCCAGCAGATCGCCCGGATGAGCGGTGACGAGATCCGGATACTGCTCGACGGCGCGACGTACCTCTTCTCCAACGAGTACGAGAAGGGGCTCATCGAGAACAAGACGGGCTGGAGCGACCAGGAAATCCTGGACCGGGTCGGCCACCGCGTCACCACCCTCGGCTCCCGCGGCGTCCGGATCGAACGCACCGGCGAGGACCCCATCGAGGTCGGCTGCGCCGAGGAGACCGCCAAGGTCGACCCCACCGGCGTCGGCGACGCCTTCCGCGCGGGCTTCCTCTCCGGCCTCTCCTGGGGCGTCGGCCTGGAGCGCGCCGCCCAGATCGGCTGCATGCTGGCCACCCTGGTGATCGAAACCCTCGGCACCCAGGAGTACACGCTGCGGCGCGCCCACTTCATGGAGCGCTTCACCAAGGCCTACGGCGACACCGCCGCCGCCGAAATCCAGCAGTACTTGTAATTTTTGGGCTCGGTTCGCCTCCGGGGCGCTTAAGCAGATTTCTTCAGTCGATCGTGCTCGGCCGCTCGTTCCTCGCGGCCTGCGCGCGTTCTCCCTCCAGAAATCCGCGCGCCCCTTCGGCTCACTCGCCGACGTGGCCTGTGCGCGATCGCCTTCCGGGGTTCCCCTGCGCCCCCGGGCGCGGGGGATCCCCACAGGCCCTCCGGGCGTTCTCCCTCCGGAATCCCCTGCCGAACGCGTCAGGACACCCGGCGGACCAGGTACGCCGTACCCCCCGCCGCCGGGTGTTCACCGGCGTACTCCTGGCCGCGCATCTCGCACCACGCCGGGATGTCCAGCCGGGCCGCCTCGTCGTCCGAGAGGACGGTGATCACGGTGCCCACGGGGACCCGGGGGAGCAGCTTGGCCAGTTCGATCACCGGGATCGGGCAGCGCCTGCCGAGGGTGTCGAGGACCGGGGACCCGGCGGGCTCCCCGGCCCCGGGCGTGTCCCCGGCGTTCCCGGCCGGCGCCGGACTCGCCGGTCCCACCGGCGCGCCGATCCGGGCGCGGACGTCCGACACCACCTCCGGCAGGACCGCCAGAAAGCGGTCCACGTCCGCCTCCTCCGTACCCACCGGCAGCGAGACCCGGACATTGCCCTCGCTCAGCACCCCCATCGCCCGCAGCACATGGCTCGGCGTCAGCGTGCTCGACGAGCACGAGGAGCCCGACGACACCGAGAAACCCGCCCGGTCCAGCTCGTGGAGCAGGGTCTCCCCGTCGACATAGAGACAGGAGAAGGTGACCACGTGCGGCAGCCGCCGCACCGGGTCGCCCACCACCTCCACCTCGGGCACCAGCTCCGGCACCCGGGTCCGGATCCGGTCCACCAGGGCCCTCAGCCGCGCCGCCTCGGCCGCCGCCCCGGCCCGTACCGCGCGCAGGGACGCCGCCGCGGCCACGATCGCCGGCAGGTTCTCGAACCCGGCGGACCGGCCCGACTCCCGCTCGTCCGCGGGCTCCTGCGAGGCGAACCTGACACCCTTGCGGACCACGAGCAGCCCCACCCCCGCCGGGCCGCCCCACTTGTGCGCGCTCGCCGCCAGCAGCGACCAGTCCCCGTCCACCGGACCCCAGGCCAGCGACTGGGCCGCGTCCACCAGCAGCGGAACACCGGCCTCCCGGCACGCCCCGGCGACCTCCGCCACCGGCTGCTCCGTGCCCGTCTCGTGGTTCGCCGACTGGAGGCACGCCAGGGCCGCGCCCTCCCCGCCGGGATCCGTCCGCAGCGCCCCGGCGAACGCGCCGGCCGAGACCCGGCCCAGCCGGTCCACCGGAACCTCCGTCAGGGTGAAACGGCCCGCCGCGTGCAGTACCGACGAGTGCTCCACCGCCGACACGACGACCCGGCTCCCCGCCCGGCGGCGGGCCGCGGCCGCCCCCGACACCCCGAGGTGAACCGCGCGTGTCCCCGAAGGAGTGAACGTCAGCTCGTCCGCCCGGCAGCCGGCCGCCTCCGCCGCGGCCTCCCGCGCCGCGTCCAGCAGCAGCCGGGCCCGCCGCCCCTCCCGGTAGAGCCGGGCCGGGTCGGCCCACCCCTCGTCCAGGGCGGCCAGCAGGGCCTGACGGGCCACGGGGTGCAGCGGAGCGGCGGAAGCGGCATCGAAGTAGGGCACGCCTCAACGTAACGTCCGTGCGTCCCCCGGGCGGTCCCCGGGCCGCCACTCCGGCGGAACCCGAGGCTCCGCCGGGCCCGCCGAGGGGGTCCGGGGATTCCGCCACGACCCGCCCGAATGGCCTCGCACCGGCCGTCGGAGCCCGTCGATTGAGGCGGAAATCAGGGTAAATTTCGGGGGGATTCCACCCCTTCAGGGGGTCGGACGGCGCGTTGGGCACCCTCCCCGCGCGACCCCAAATAGCGTCCAGTAGGGTTTGGTCCGCATAAACATCCAAACCCCTGCCCGCGTCAGGGCCGGCGACCGACCAGCGTGACGGCCGCACCCGTCGCGCGCGGGCCGAAGACTCTCGGGAAGGCGCTACGTGAGTCCCAACGGCTCCGACCTCCCCCGCAGCCATGGCGCGGGTGGTACCCCCGTGTCGCGGCGCCCGATGCGGCGGAAGCTGCCGCAGGTGCTGACTGCGGGCCTGATTCTGGTTACCGCCACCGGTTGTGAATACACCTGGGAAGACTTCCCCCGGCTGGGTATGCCCACCCCGGTGACGGAAGAGGCGCCCATCATCCTCTCCCTCTGGCAGGGCTCCTGGGCGGCGGCGCTCGTCACCGGTGTCCTCGTCTGGGGGCTGATCCTGTGGAGCGTCTTCTTCCACCGGCGCAGCCGCACCAAGGTGGAGGTCCCCCCGCAGACCCGGTACAACCTGCCCATCGAGGCCCTGTACACGGTGGTCCCGCTCATCATCGTCTCGGTGTTCTTCTACTTCACCGCGCGTGACGAGTCGAAGATCCTCTCCCTCTCCGACAAGCCGGCCCACACCATCAACGTGGTGGGCTTCCAGTGGAGCTGGGGCTTCAACTACATCGAGGACGTCCCCGGTTCCACGGGCGACGCCAAGACGGACAAGAACCTCAAGGCGATCCCCAAGAAGTGGCAGGACCAGCTTCCCGCCAACGCGGGCGGCGTCTGGGAGGCCGGCATCCCCGGCACCCGCGACCCCGAGACCGGCAACCCGGGCCCGACCCTGGTGCTGCCCAAGGGCGAGAAGGTCCGCTTCATCCTGACCTCGCGTGACGTCATCCACTCCTTCTGGGTGGTCCCCTTCCTGTTCAAGCAGGACGTCATCCCGGGTCACACCAACGCGTTCGAGGTGACCGCCACTCAGGAGGGCACCTTCCTCGGCAAGTGCGCCGAGCTCTGCGGTGTCGACCACTCCCGGATGCTCTTCAACGTCAAGGTCGTTTCGCCCGCGGAGTACAAGGACTACCTGAAGAAGCTGGCGGACAAGGGTCAGACCGGGTACATCCCGGCGGGCATCGCGCAGACCACGCCGGCCATCAACGCGGAGAAGAAGCAACTGTGAGCATCCTCAACGAATCCCAGGGTGCCGCCGCGACCGACGACTCGTACGAGAACGAGGTGCCGGTCCGGCGCAAGCAGCCCGGCAACGTGGTGGTGAAGTGGCTGACCACCACCGACCACAAGACCATCGGTACGCTCTACCTGGTCACGTCGTTCGTGTTCTTCGTCATCGGCGGCGTGATGGCGCTCTTCATGCGCGCCGAACTCGCTCGCCCCGGCACGCAGATCATGTCGAACGAGCAGTTCAACCAGGCGTTCACGATGCACGGCACGATCATGCTGCTGATGTTCGCGACGCCGCTGTTCGCCGGATTCGCCAACTGGATCATGCCGCTCCAGATCGGTGCGCCCGATGTGGCGTTCCCGCGGCTGAACATGTTCGCGTACTGGCTCTACCTCTTCGGCTCGCTGATCGCGGTGGCCGGCTTCCTCACCCCGCAGGGCGCGGCCGACTTCGGCTGGTTCGCCTACTCCCCGCTGTCGGACGCGGTCCGCTCGCCGGGCGTCGGCGCCGACCTGTGGATCATGGGTCTGGCCTTCTCCGGCTTCGGTACGATCCTCGGCTCGGTCAACTTCATCACCACGATCATCTGCATGCGCGCACCCGGCATGACGATGTTCCGGATGCCGATCTTCACCTGGAACGTGCTGCTCACCGGTGTGCTGGTGCTGCTGGCCTTCCCGGTGCTCGCCGCCGCGCTCTTCGCGCTGGAGGCAGACCGCAAGTTCGGTGCCCATATCTTCGACGCCGCCAACGGCGGTGCGCTGCTCTGGCAACACCTCTTCTGGTTCTTCGGCCATCCAGAGGTGTACATCATCGCCCTGCCGTTCTTCGGCATCGTCTCGGAGATCATTCCGGTCTTCTCCCGGAAGCCGATGTTCGGCTACATGGGCCTGGTCGCCGCGACCATCGCCATCGCCGGTCTCTCGGTGACGGTCTGGGCGCACCACATGTACGTCACCGGCGGTGTGCTGCTGCCGTTCTTCTCCTTCATGACCTTCCTGATCGCGGTCCCGACCGGTGTGAAGTTCTTCAACTGGATCGGCACCATGTGGAAGGGATCGCTGTCCTTCGAGACACCGATGCTCTGGACCATCGGCTTCCTGATCACCTTCACCTTCGGTGGTCTGACCGGTGTCATCCTGGCCTCGCCGCCGCTGGACTTCCACGTCTCCGACTCGTACTTCGTCGTCGCGCACTTCCACTACGTCGTCTTCGGCACCGTGGTCTTCGCGATGTTCGCCGGCTTCCACTTCTGGTGGCCGAAGTTCACCGGCAAGATGCTGGACGAGCGGCTCGGCAAGATCACCTTCTGGACGCTGTTCCTCGGCTTCCACGGCACCTTCCTGGTCCAGCACTGGCTGGGTGCCGAGGGCATGCCGCGCCGGTACGCCGACTACCTCGCCGCCGACGGATTCACCGCGCTGAACACCATCTCCACGATCAGCTCGTTCGTCCTCGGCGCCTCCCTCCTGCCGTTCTTCTACAACGTCTGGAAGACCGCGAAGTACGGCAAGAAGGTCGAGGTCGACGACCCGTGGGGCTACGGCCGTTCCCTCGAATGGGCTACGTCCTGCCCGCCGCCGCGGCATAACTTCCTCACTCTTCCCCGCATCCGCTCCGAATCCCCCGCGTTCGATCTGCACCACCCCGAGATCGCCGCGCTGGACCAGCTGGAGCACCACGGCGACACCGCCCAGATCCCCGGGAAGGAGGCCGGCAAGTGAAGATCCAGGGACGGATGTTCATCTGGCTGAGCGTCTTCATCCTCGCCGTCGCCGTTCTCTACGGTGTCTGGTCGAAGGAGCCGGCCGGTACCACCGCGCTCTTCATGGCCTTCGGCCTGAGCCTCATGGTCGGCTTCTACCTGGCCTTCACGGCCAAGCGGGTCGACGCGATGGCCCAGGACGACAAGGAGGCCGATGTCGCGGACGAGGCCGGCGAGGTCGGCTTCTTCTCCCCGCACAGCTGGGCGCCGCTCTTCCTGGCGGCCGGCGGCGCGCTCGCCTTCCTCTCGGTGGCGATCGGCTGGTGGCTGATGTACTACGCGGCCCCGATCATCCTGGTCAGCATCTGGGCCTGGGTCTTCGAGTACTACCGCGGCGAGAACCAGAACCAGTAACCGGCGGTCCGTGTCAACGACACACACCGGGCCCGGGTCCCCCTTCACCCAGAGGGACCCGGGCCCTCCCCTTTTGTACGAATCCAGCGCGCTCCCGGCAGGCGGTCTTCCTACGGTGTGAGCTATGAAGCACACGCCCCGGTCCCGTACCGCCCTCCGCTGCTCCCTGCTGCTGGTCTCCCTCGGGGCGGTGGCGATCGCCTGCGGCGAGGCCGGACCCGACCCCCTGACGACCAAGCCCTACGACGCGGCCAAGCAGGTCACCTTCAACACTCCCCAGGGGAGTACCAAGGTCGACCCCGACAAGCCGCTCGAAGTCACCGTGAAACGCGAAGAGGGACGCATCACGGACGTCTCCGTCGTCGACGACACCGGACACCACCTCGCGGGCGAGCTCTCCGCCGACGGCGTCCGCTGGCGCTCCACGAGTGCCCTGTCCGCCGGAGCCAAGTACACCGCCCGGGTCGCCACGGAGAACTCCGAGGGCTCCCCGGGCAGCCGTACGCTCAGCTTCGCCACCGCCGCGGCCAAGGAGGAGCTGACCGTCGAGTTCGCCCCGGAGAGCGGCGAGTACGGCGTCGGCCAGCCGATCATCGCCGAGCTGAGCGCCCCCGTGGAACGGTCCGCCAGGGCGGCCGTGGAACGCGGCCTCAAGGTCGACGTCAAGCCCGGCGCCGAGGGCACCTGGCACTGGCTCAACGACGATGTGCTCCACTACCGCCCCAAGGAGTACTGGCCCGCCGGGTCCACGGTGACGGTCACCAACAACCTCCAGGGCGTGAAAATCGCCAAGGGGCTCTACGGCGGCGCCCCCGGCGAGCCCCTGAAGATGGAGTTCGGCGACCGGATGGAAGCCGTCGTCGACGCCTCCTCGCACTGGATGACCGTGCTCCTGAACGGCGAGGTGATCCGCTCCGTGCCGATCACCACCGGCAAGCCGGGCTTCGCCACCCGCAACGGCGTCAAGGTCGTGCTGGGCAAGGAATACTTCGTCCGCATGCGCGGCTCCAGCGTCGGCATCGGCGGCTCCGAGGCGTACAACCTGCCCGTCTACTACGCCACCCGGGTCACCTGGAGCGGCGAGTACGTCCATGCCGCGCCCTGGTCGCTGGGCTCCCACGGCTACGCCAACGTCAGCCACGGCTGCACCGGCATGTCCACCCGGAACGCCGCCTGGTTCTACGAGAACTTCAAGGAGGGCGACCTCGTCGAGGTGATCAACAGCATCGGCGAGGACATGGACGTCTTCGGCAACGGCTACGGCGACTGGAACATGGAATGGCCGGAATGGCGCGAAGGCAGCGCCCTCAACGCCGAGACCAAGCCGGACGGCAGCAGCGCCGTCGACCAGGCCCGGCTGCGCCCGCGGATCTGAACCGCGGCCACGATCACCCGTACGGCCCCACAACGCGCTCAGGGGGGCCGTACGGGAACCGGCGGACCCGGGAGGCTCCCGGGTTCACCCGAAAAGCGGAACGGGGGCCTCACGGCGGCTGGACGCCGCGCGTACGGCCCCCGGGAAGCCCCGGCGGTACGGGACCGCCGTCAGGCGTCCACAGCGGTACGGGAGCGCAGCAGGGAGGCCAGCGCGGCGGCCAGCTCCACCGGGTCCACCGGCAGCGTCACCGCCGCGTCCGCCCGGCTCCAGGTCGCCAGCCAGGCGTCCTGCGGACGCCCGATCAGCAGCAGCACCGGCGGACAGTCGAAGATCTCGTCCTTGATCTGGCGGCAGACGCCCATCCCGCCCGCGGGCACGGTCTCCCCGTCCAGGACACAGACGTCGATACCGCCCCGGTCCAGTCTGGCCAGTACGGCGGGCAGCGTGGCGCACTCCACGAACTCGACCGGAGGCACATCGGCGGCCGGCCGCCGGCCCGCGGCCAGTCGCACCTGCTCACGGGTGTTGGCGTCGTCGCTGTAGACCAGCACGGTGGCGGTCGGCTGCATCGTTCCTCCGCGTCTTCGGACCCTGGTACCGATGGGGCGGATGCTACTCCGTCCACCACCGGCCCGACAGCCGCCCCGCACCCGGTTTCCGGCCCGCGGGATGGGCCGTTCGAGCTGGGACGGGGCCACTGACACACCGAACGGCACCCCCCGGAGTGAGGGCGGGATAAGCGACCGACATAATGTCGGTCGTGGCGACAGCAACGACAGTAGATATCGGGCACGCGCACCCGTCGGTCAATCGACCGAACCTCACCAGCGTCGGAACCATCATCTGGTTGAGTTCCGAGCTGATGTTCTTCGCGGCCCTCTTCGCGATGTACTTCACTCTGCGATCGGTGACGGGTGCCGAGTTCTGGAGTGAGCGGGCGGACCTTCTCAACTTTCCCTTCTCGGCGACGAACACCACGATCCTGGTGCTCTCCTCGCTCACCTGTCAGCTCGGCGTCTTCGCCGCCGAGCGCGGTGATGTGAAGAAGCTCCGGACATGGTTCATCGTCACCTTCATCATGGGCGCGATCTTCATCGGCGGCCAGGTGTACGAGTACACCGAGCTGGTCCAGCACGGTCTCTCGCTGAAGTCCGACCCGTACGGTTCGGTCTTCTACCTGACCACCGGCTTCCACGGACTCCACGTCCTCGGCGGTCTCATCGCCTTCCTGCTGGTCCTGGGGCGTACGTACGCGGCCCGGCGCTTCACCCATGAGCAGGCCACCTCCGCCATCGTCGTGTCGTACTACTGGCACTTCGTCGATGTCGTCTGGATCGGCCTCTTCCTCACGATCTACATGATCAAGTAATGGGGCGGGCGGTCCGCCGCCCGACGCACGAGCCGCTGCCGGCGGCAGACCGCCCGGCGGCCCGCAGACAGACGCAGACAGACACAGTCCAGAAGCACGACGCAGAAAATCCTGACACCGGGGTAATCCGTGAAAAAGCTCTCCGCACGACGACGCCATCCGCTGGCGGCGATCGTCGTCCTACTCCTCGCGCTGGCGGCCACCGGGGGGCTGTATGCCGCGTTCGCGCCCGCGGACAAGGCACAGGCTGATGAAACCGCCCAGTCCCTCGCCATCGAGGAGGGCAAGAAGCTCTACACCGTCGGCTGCGCGAGCTGCCACGGAACGAGCGGTGAAGGTACCTCCGACGGCCCGAGCCTGGTCGGCGTCGGTTCCGCCGCGGTCGACTTCCAGGTGACCACGGGCCGGATGCCGGCCCAGCAGCCCGGCGCCCAGGTGCCGAAGAAGAAGGCCATCTACACCCAGGAACAGGTCGACCAGATGGCGGCCTTCATCGGTGCGATGGGGGCCGGTCCGGTCACGCCGACCGAGAAGCAGTACAGCCCCACGGGCGCGGACGTCGCCAAGGGCGGCGACCTCTTCCGTAACAACTGCGCCCAGTGCCACAACTTCTCGGGCAAGGGCGGCGCGCTGACCGAGGGCAAGTACGCCCCCACGCTGGAAGGCGTCAGCGCCAAGCACATCTACGAGGCCATGCAGACCGGCCCGCAGAACATGCCCTCCTTCCCCGACGGCGTCATGCCCGAGCAGGAGAAGCGGGACATCATCGCCTTTGTCCAGGAGATGAACGACAGCCAGGCGGAGAGCCCCGGTGGTCTCTCCCTCGGTGCTCTCGGCCCCGTCAGTGAGGGTCTCTTCGCCTGGGTCTTCGGGCTCGGCGCGCTGATCGCAGTTGCCGTCTGGGTCGCGGCCCACACCGCTAAGGCCAAGAAGTCATGAGTAGCCAAGACATTCCAGAAGAGAACCTGCCGCACGAGCAGGCCGCCGCGCACGGCGCGGCCGGGGACGGCACCGCCGTGACCCCGCACGGGAGCGGCGCCGCCGACCCGTTCGCCGATCCGGGACTGCCGGCCCACAAGCCGCGTATCCAGGACATCGACGAGCGCGCCGCCAAGCGGTCCGAGCGCACCGTCGCTCTCCTGTTCACGCTGTCGATGGTGGCGACCGTGGGCTTTATCGCCTGCTACGTCATCTTCCCGGTCGACAAGATCGTCTACATCTTCCCGTTCGGCCATGTGAGCGCGCTGAACTTCTCGCTCGGTCTGACGCTGGGCGCCGCCCTCTTCTGCATCGGCGCGGGCGCGGTCCACTGGGCCCGCACCCTGATGTCCGATGTCGAGGTCGCCGACGACCGGCACCCGATCGAGGCGTCCCCCGAGGTCAAGGCCCAGGTCATGGCCGACTGGCGGGCGGGCAACGAGGAGTCCGGCTTCGGCCGGCGCAAGCTGATCCGCAACACCATGTTCGGCGCGATGGCCCTGGTGCCGCTCTCCGGTGTGGTGCTGCTGCGCGACCTCGGTCCGCTGCCGGAGAAGAAGCTCCGCTCCACCCTGTGGGCCAAGGGCAAGCAGCTCATCAACATGAACACCAATGAGCCGCTGCGTCCCGAGGACATCACCGTCGGTTCGCTGGTCTTCGCCAGCCCCGAGGGCCTCGACCCGCACGCCCACGACTGGCAGATCCAGATGGGCAAGGCCGCCCTGATGCTCGTCCGGATCAAGCCGGAGGACATCAAGGACAAGCGCGAGCTGGACTGGTCGCACGACGGCATCGTGGCCTTCTCGAAGGTCTGCACCCACGTCGGCTGCCCGATCAGCCTCTACGAGCAGCAGACGCACCACGTTCTCTGCCCGTGTCACCAATCCACCTTCGACCTCTCCGACGGCGCCCGCGTCATCTTCGGCCCGGCGGGTCACCCCCTGCCGCAGCTGAAGATCGGTGTGAACGCCGAAGGCAACCTGGAAGCGCTCGGCGACTTCGAGGAGCCCGTCGGTGCCGCCTTCTGGGAGCGCGGATGAGTACTACGACTGAGAACAAGCAGTCCGCGGAGGAGCGCAAGGCTCCGGCGGGCGAGCGGGTCGCCGACTGGGCGGACGGCCGGCTGGGGATCTACTCCCTCGCCAAGGCCAATATGCGGAAGATCTTCCCGGACCACTGGTCCTTCATGCTCGGTGAGATCTGCCTCTACAGCTTCATCATCATCATCCTCACGGGTGTGTATCTGACGCTGTTCTTCAACCCGTCGATGAACGAGATCATCTACGAGGGCAGCTATGTGCCCCTCCAGGGTGTGAAGGTGTCCGAGGCGTTCGCCTCGACCATGGACATCAGCTTCGACGTCCGCGGCGGTCTGCTGATCCGCCAGATCCACCACTGGGCCGCGCTGATCTTCGTCGCCGCGATGATGGTCCACATGATGCGCGTCTTCTTCACCGGCGCGTTCCGCAAGCCGCGTGAGGTCAACTGGCTGTTCGGCTTCCTGCTGCTGGTCCTGGGCATGTTCACCGGTTTCACCGGTTACTCGCTCCCGGACGACCTGATCTCCGGCACCGGTGTCCGCTTCATGCAGGGCGCGATCCTGTCCGTGCCGATCGTCGGCACGTACATCTCGATGTTCCTGTTCGGCGGCGAGTTCCCCGGCCACGACTTCGTGCCGCGGTTCTACTCGATCCACATCCTGCTGCTGCCCGGCATCATGATGGCGCTGCTGGTCGGCCATCTGATCCTGGTGATCTACCACAAGCACACGCAGTACGCGGGTCCCGGCCGGACCAACAAGAACGTCGTCGGCATGCCGCTGCTGCCGGTCTACATGGCCAAGGCCGGAGGCTTCTTCTTCCTGGTCTTCGGTGTCATCGCGGCCATCGCGGCGATCGCGACGCTCAACCCGGTCTGGTCGGTCGGTCCCTACCGGATCGACCAAGTCTCCACCGGCGCGCAACCCGACTGGTACATGGGCTTCGCCGAGGGTCTGATCCGGGTGATGCCCGGCTGGGAGATCAACGCATGGGGCCACACCCTGGCCCTGGGCGTCTTCATCCCGCTGGTGATCTTCCCGCTGGTGCTGGGCGCGATCGCGGTCTACCCGTTCATCGAGTCCTGGGTCACCGGCGACAAGCGCGAGCACCACATCCTGGACCGCCCGCGCAACGCCCCGACCCGTACCGCCTTCGGTGTGGCCTGGCTGGTCGCGTACTTCATCATGCTGATCGGTGGTGGCAACGACCTCTTCGCCACCCACTTCCATCTGTCGATCAACGCGATCACCTGGTTCGTCCGGATCTTCTTCTTCGTGGGACCGGTCCTGGCGTTCATCATCACCAAGCGCATCTGCCTGGGCCTCCAGCGCCGCGACCGCGACAAGGTGCTGCACGGACGCGAGTCCGGCATCATCAAGCGGCTGCCGCACGGCGAGTTCATCGAGGTGCACGAGCCGATCAGCCAGGCGGACCTGCACACCCTCACCACGCACATCCAGCACCAGCCGCTCGAAGTCGGCCCCGAGGTCGACGAGAACGGTGTGCGCCGCAAGATCTCGCGTACCCAGAAGTTCCGCGCGAAGCTCAGCAAGGGCTTCTACGGCGAGGGGAACCAGATCCCCAAGGCCACGCGCGAGGAGTACGAGGAGATCGCCGCGGCCCACGGTCACGGGCACGGTGAGCACGAGGAGGTCACCAGCGGCAAGCACTGACCGCTGAACCGACCGCTCGCCGACTGCTGAGCGTCGCCACGGCAAGAGCCCCGTCCACTGCCCGGACGGGGCTCTTTGCCGTGCCCGGCGCTGGATAGGGTGGGAGGTATCCCTTACCCACGATGGACCCAGGAGCGGACCATGAACGTTGTGACCCCGGTCGGCGGCGACAGCGTGGCGGCCCACTCCTGGCCGGCCGTACTGGACTCCCTGCTCGGCAACCACGACCAGAGCGCGGACGCCACGGCCTGGGCGATGGACCGGATCCTGAGCGGGGAGGCGACGGACGCGCAGATCGCCGGTTTCGCGGTGGCGCTGCGGGCCAAGGGCGAGACGGTCGCCGAGATCGCCGGACTGGTCCGGACGATGTACAAGCACGCCCATCTGATCGAGGTCCCCGGGGACACCGTGGACATCGTCGGCACCGGCGGCGACGGCGCCAAGACCGTCAATATCTCGACGATGGCGTCGATCGTGGTCGCCGGGACCGGCGCGAAGGTCGTCAAGCACGGCAACCGCGCCGCCTCCAGCGCGTCCGGCGCCTCCGACGTCCTGGAGAAGCTCGGCGTCAATCTGGAGCTGACGCCCCGGAGGGTCGCGGAGGTCGCCGAGGAGGCCGGGATCACGTTCTGCTTCGCGGTCAAGTTCCACCCCGCGCTGCGGTACGTCGCGGCGGCCCGCAGGGAGCTGGGCATCCGCACCACGTTCAACTTCCTCGGCCCGCTGACCAACCCGGCCAGGGTCCGGGCCCAGGCGACCGGTGTCGCCGATGCCCGGATGGCCCCGATCATGGCCGGAGTGCTGGCCGAGCGGGGTTCCTCCGCACTGATCTTCCGCGGTGACGACGGCCTCGACGAGCTGACCACCACGGCGACGTCCCGGGTCTGGATCGTCCGGGACGGCACGGTCCGGGAGGAGGCCTTCGACCCCCGGGACGTCGGTATCGACCTGGTCCCCGTCGAGGCCCTGCGCGGCGCCGACGCCACCTACAACGCCGAGGTCGCGACCCGGGTGCTCGCGGGGGAGCGGGGGCCCGTCCGGGACGCGGTCCTGCTGAACGCGGCGGCGGCGCTGGTGGCGCTCTCCCCGACGGACGAGCCCCTGACCGTCCAGATCGCCTCGGGGATCGCCCGCGCGGCGGACTCCCTCGACTCGGGCGCGGCGGCGGCGACGCTGTCCCGCTGGATCCAGGCCACGAAGTAGCCTCCGGCCCGGCCGAGGACCAGGGCCCCGAGCCCGGGGCCCGCCCGGTCGGCCCGCGCCCCTGCGGGCGCCCCACGGGCCCGCGAG
>NZ_JBSFNQ010000125.1:0-15864 GCF_053981115.1 Streptomyces sp. NPDC003691
GTGAGGACGCGTCCCCGCCCCGCGGTAGGGAGGGGGTGCCGGGGAGGCCGGCGGGTGGCTCAGAGGGTGGAGCCGAGGATCTTGGTGATGGCGTCGGACGCCTTCTTGGCCTCCCGGGCGGGGTCGCCGCCCTTGAGCACCGCCGTCATAAAGGGCTTGATGGGGTTCTTCAGCTCGACGTTGGCCCAGCGCGGCGAGTTCGGGGTGGCCTTGCTGCCGGGGGCACCGGCGCCCTGCGCCATGGCCTTGTTGCTCTCCCCCGCGACCTGGCCGCCCAGCCGCTTCTTGTTGGGCACGTAGTTCATCGCCCGGGCCAGTTCGATCTGCCACTTCTCGTCGGCCAGGGCCTTGACGACCTCGATGGCGGCGGCGCGGTTGTCGGCCCGCTCCGGGACGATGAGGTCGGAGCCGCCGGTGAAGACCGCACCCGGCTTGCCGTTCTTGCCCGGTATCGGGAAGTAGCCGAGGTCTTCCTTCTTCAGCTCGGGGTTGGCCTTGAGGATCGCCGCCGCGGCGCCGGGGGTGTCGATCAGCTGGGCGACATTACCCTCGGCGAAGACCCCGGTCTGGAGCGGGGTGCGCTCGTCGCCCGCCACCGGACCCCGGCCGAGGGCCTGGAGCTGCTTGTAGAACTTCATGCCCTTGACGGCCGCTTCACTGTGAAGCGTGCCCTCCCAGACACCGCTGCGCTCGACGGCCAGCTCACCGCCCGCCTCCCAGACGAAGCCGGCGAGGGTGTACCAGTCCTGCCCGGGGAGGTAGATGCCCTGGTTGCCGTTCTTGTTGAGGCGCTTGGTGACCTCGAGCCACTCCTTCTGGCTCTTGGGCAGCTCGGTGACGCCCGCCTCCTGGAAGATCCTCTTGTTGTAGATGACCACGCGGTTGGCCGCGTACCAGGGGATCCCGAACTGGGCGCCGCCGATGTTCCCGGGGTCGGCGAGACCGGGCAGCCACTCCTCCTGCCCGAGGTCGCGGGTCGCCTCGACGGTGAGGTTGGTCAGCGCGTCGGTCTCCGCGTACTGGGCGACCTGGGTGTTGCCGACCTCGATGATGTCGGGTGTGCCCTTGCCCTCCAGGGCGGCGTTCACCTTGGCACCGATACCGGTCCACTCCTGGAACTCGACCTTCAGGTCGACATCCGGATTGTCCTTCTCGTACTGCTTGGTGAACCGTTCGAGGAAGTCGTCGGAGGCGCTGTCCTTCATCAGCCAGATCTTCACCGTGGTCGTGTCGGACCCGGTGCCGGGGATGATTCCGCAGCCGGTGAGCGAGACGAGGCACACCAGTGCGACAGAGGTGGGGACAGGGCGGCTTCTCACAACGTTCACCTTATGGCATGAAAATGTGAACCCGATGGGGGGTATCGCGCTCAGGGACGCGCAGGGCGTGGCTGGATTTTGGTATGGACCAAAAGCAGAGGTCAAGCCCCGCAATGGCCTCGATCAGGACACTTCTCCCGCGGCACGTTTGGACCGCAGGACGAGGTGAGCGTACCGAGAGGAGCCATGGGCCCATGCCCAATCACACATATCGCGTCACCGAGATCGTCGGAACCTCCACCGAAGGCGTCGACGAGGCGATCCGTAACGGAATCAAACGCGCAAATCAGACCATCAGAGGGCTGGACTGGTTCGAGGTCCAGCAGGTACGCGGCCATATCGCCGACGGCCGCGTCGAGCACTACCAGGTGGGCCTGAAGGTCGGTTTCCGGCTGGAGGACCCCGCGTAACAACCTGCCGGACACCGCGCCGGGCGAACCGTCACCGGCGAAGGTTTCCGGCCACCGGCATATTCGGAGAGCCTCTCCACTTGTGAAAGTCCCTCGTCGGAGCGGGGGAAGGACCGGTGTACGACGCATGTCGGCATGGTGTACCGCGCCTTGGCGCACCGCCCGGCGGCGGGGCGTACGGACACCGGGTGCCGGGAGTCCGCCGTACGGAGCGGAACCGGCCCGCCACCACCCCCGCCCGGCGGCGGGCACCCCCGGCCCGGAACCTCGCGGCCGGCCCCGCCCCGGCGGCCGCTCCCCCACCCGACCGCCTAGGATTGACCGCCGTGCCCAACGCCCATGACCCCTTTGTCCGTGTTCGCGGTGCCCGGGAGCACAATCTGCGCGGAGTCGACGTGGATGTGCCGCGGGACTCGCTGGTGGTGTTCAGCGGGGTGTCGGGGTCCGGGAAGTCGTCCCTGGCCTTCGGCACCGTCTACGCCGAGGCCCAGCGCCGCTACTTCGAGTCCGTCGCGCCGTACGCCCGGCGGCTGATCCACCAGGTGGGCGCGCCGAAGGTGGACGAGATCACCGGGCTGCCGCCCGCGGTCTCCCTGGAGCAGCGCCGTGCCACCCCCTCCGCGCGCTCCTCGGTGGGCACGGTGACGGCCCTCTCCAACTCGCTGCGGATGCTGTTCTCCCGGGCCGGGACGTATCCGCCGGGGGCGGAGCGCCTGGACTCGGACGCCTTCTCGCCCAATACGGCCGCGGGGGCCTGTCCCCACTGCCACGGTCTGGGCGAGGTCCACGGCACCGGCGAGGACCTGCTGGTCCCCGATCCGTCCCGGTCGATCCGCGAGGGCGCCGTCGCGGCCTGGCCCGGGGCCTGGCAGGGCAAGAACCTGCGCGACATCCTGGACGCCCTCGGATACGACGTCGACCGGCCGTGGCGGGAGCTCGCCGCGAAGGACCGGGAGTGGATCCTGTTCACTGACGAGCAGCCGGTGGTGACGGTCCATCCGGTCCGGGACGCCGACCGTATCCAACGGCCGTACCAGGGCACCTACCAGAGCGCCCGGCGCTATGTGCTGCACACCTTCGCCAACTCGAAGAGCCGGACGCTGCGCGCCAGGGCGGAGCGCTTCCTCCGGTCCTCGCCCTGCCCGGAGTGCCGGGGCGGGCGGCTGCGCCCCGAGGCCCTGGCGGTCACCTTCGCCGGCCGGTCCATCGCCGAGCTGGCGGCCCTGCCGCTGCGGGCCCTGGCGGAGCTGCTGACCGCGGCCCGGGCCGGGGGCGACGAGACCACCCGGGTGCTGACCGGGGATCTGCTGGCCCGGATCGCGCCGGTCGCCGAACTGGGGCTCGGCTATCTCGGCCTCGACCGGCCCGCGCCCACGCTCTCCAGCGGGGAGCTCCAGCGGCTGCGGCTGGCGACCCAGTTGCGGTCGGGGCTCTTCGGGGTGGTCTATGTACTCGACGAACCGTCGGCGGGACTGCACCCGGACGACACCCGGGCCCTGCTGACGGTGCTGGAGCGGCTGAAGGCGGCGGGCAATTCGGTGTTCGCCGTGGAGCACCATCTGGAGGTGATGCGGGCCGCCGACTGGCTGGTGGACGTCGGTCCGGGCGGCGGCGAGCGCGGCGGGCGGGTCCTGTTCAGCGGCCCGCCGTCCGCGCTCGCCGGGGTGCCGGAGTCGGCGACCCGCCGCCATCTCTTCGGCCCGGCGGGCCCCGCGGCCCGGCCGGCGCGGTCGCCGTCGGGGCGGCTGGAGCTGGGTCCGGTGACCCGGCACAATCTGCGGGGTGTCCGGGTCGGGATCCCGCTGGGCGTGCTGACGGCGGTCACCGGTGTCTCCGGCTCGGGCAAGTCGACCCTGGTCGGGGAGATCACTGCGGACACGCCCGGGGCGGGCCGTCCCGTCACGGTGGACCAGAGGCCGATCGGCCGGACACCCCGGTCCAACCTCGCTACCTACACCGGGCTGTTCGACACCGTGCGCAAGCTCTTCGCGGCCACGGAGGGAGCGCGCGAGCGCGGCTTCGGCGCGGGCCGCTTCTCCTTCAATGTGGCGGGCGGCCGGTGCGAGACCTGCCAGGGCGAGGGCGCCGTCTCGGTCGAGCTGCTCTTCCTGCCCAGTACCTATGCCCCCTGCCCGGAGTGCGGCGGCGCCCGCTACAACGAGGAGACCCTCGCGGTGCGGCGGCGGGGGCTGACGATCGCCGGGGTGCTGGAGCTGACGGTGGAGGCGGCGGCGGAGCACTTCGCCGATGTTCCGGCGGCGGCCCGCAGCCTGGGCGCGCTGCTGGACGTGGGGCTGGGGCATCTCCGGCTGGGGCAGCCGGCGACGGAGCTGTCCGGCGGCGAGGCACAGCGCATCAAGCTGGCGAACGAACTCCAGCGGCCGCGCCGGGAGCCCACCCTGTACGTCCTGGACGAGCCGACGGCCGGGCTGCACCCGGCCGATGTGGAGGTCCTGCTGCACCAGCTCGACGGGCTGGTGGACGCGGGCCATTCGGTGGTGGTCGTGGAGCACGACATGACGGTGGCGGCCCGCGCGGACTGGGTGATCGACCTGGGTCCCGGCGGCGGCGCGGAGGGCGGCCGGGTGGTGGCGGAGGGCCCGCCCGCCCTGGTGGCCTCGGCCCCCGGCAGCCGTACCGCGCCCTGGCTGGCCCGGGCCCTGATGCCCTGACCGGCGCGCGGGCCGGGACGCCCGCCCCTGCCGGAGGGCGCCCCGGGCAACCCCGCCGCCCGGCCGTCAGCCGCGGGTGCGGCGGGTGGCGCGCAGCCACTCCTTGTTCATCGCCGAGATGGACGGCAGCGGAATGCCCTTGGGGCAGGCCGTGGCGCATTCGCCGGTGAGGGTGCAGCCGCCGAAGCCCTCCTCGTCCATCGCCGCGACCATGTCGAGCACCCGGCTCTCCCGTTCGGGTCCGCCCTGCGGCAGGACGTTGAGATGGTTGACCTTCGCCGAGGTGAAGAGCATCGCCGAGCCGTTGGGGCAGGCGGCGACGCAGGCGCCGCAGCCGATGCACTCGGCGTGCTCGAAGGCGAAGTCGGCGTCGGCCTTGGGCACCGGGGTGGCGTGGGCTTCGGGCGCCGAGCCGGTGGGGGCGGAGACATAGCCGCCCGCCTGGATGATCCGGTCGAAGGCGGTCCGGTCCACCACCAGGTCCTTGACGACCGGGAAGGCGGCGGCCCGCCACGGTTCGACGTCGATGGTGTCGCCGTCGGCGAAGGAGCGCATATGGAGCTGGCAGGTGGTGGTCCGCTCGGGACCGTGGGCGTCGCCGTTGATGACCAGGCTGCACGCGCCGCAGATGCCTTCGCGGCAGTCGTGGTCGAAGGCGACCGGGTCGTCGCCGCGGAGGATCAGCTCCTCGTTCAGGGTGTCGAGCATCTCCAGGAACGACATGTCCGGGGAGATTCGGTCGACCTCGTACTCGGCCATGGCGCCGGGTGCGTCGGCGCGCTGCTGGCGCCAGACGCGGAGGGTGAGCCTCATGCGTAGCTCCGCTGGGTGGGGTGGACGTGTTCGAAGACGAGGGATTCCCGGTGGAGTACGGGGGCGCGCCGGTCCCGGGGGAACTCCCAGGCGGCGACGTAGCCGAACTCCTCGTCGCGGCGCGCGGCCTCGCCGTCGGCGGTCTGGGACTCCTCGCGGAAGTGGCCGCCGCACGATTCGGCGCGGTGCAGGGCGTCGAGGCACATCAGCTCGGCGAGCTCCAGATAGTCGACGATCCGGTTGGCCTTCTCCAGCGACTGGTTGAACTCCTCGCCGGTGCCGGGGACCTTGATGCGCTGCCAGAACTCCTCCCGGATCTGCGGGATGCGCTCCAGGGCCTTGCGCAGTCCCTCCTCCGTACGGGACATCCCGCAGTACTCCCACATGAGTTCGCCGAGTTCCCGGTGGAAGGAGTCGGGGGTGCGGTCGCCGTCGACGGCGAGCAGCAGGTGCAGCCGGTCCTCGGTCTCGGCGACGGTCTCGGCGACCTCCGGGCGCCCGGCGACGGACTCGCCGAGGGGGGTGCGGGCGAGGTAGTCGTTGATGGTGGCGGGGAGGACGAAGTAGCCGTCGGCGAGCCCCTGCATCAGGGCGGAGGCGCCGAGCCGGTTGGCGCCGTGGTCGGAGAAGTTGGCCTCGCCGATCGCGAAGAGCCCGGGGACGGTGGTCTGGAGGTCGTAGTCCACCCAGAGCCCGCCCATGGTGTAGTGCACGGCGGGGTAGATCCGCATGGGGACCTCGTACGGGTCCTCGGCGGTGATCCGCTGGTACATGTCGAAGAGGTTGCCGTACTGCTCCGCGACCTTCGCGCGGCCCATCCGGCGGATCGCGTCGGCGAAGTCGAGATAGACGCCCTGGCCGCCGGGGCCGACCCCGCGGCCCTCGTCGCAGACGTTCTTGGCGGCCCGGGAGGCGATGTCGCGCGGGACCAGATTGCCGAAGGAGGGGTAGATGCGCTCCAGGTAGTAGTCCCGCTCGTCCTCGGGGATCTCGCCCGCCGGGCGGGTGTCGCCGGCCGCCTTCGGCACCCAGATCCGCCCGTCGTTGCGGAGCGATTCGCTCATCAGGGTCAGCTTCGACTGGTGGTCGCCGGTGCGCGGGATGCAGGTGGGGTGGATCTGGGTGAAGCAGGGGTTGCCGAACCAGGCGCCGCGGCGGTGGGCCCGCCAGACCGCGGTGGCGTTGGAGTTCATGGCGTTGGTGGAGAGATAGAAGACATTGCCGTAGCCGCCGGTGGCCAGGACCACCGCGTCGGCGAAGTGGGTGGAGATCTCGCCGGTGATCAGATCCCGGGCCACGATGCCGCGGGCCCGGCCGTCGACGACGATCAGGTCGAGCATCTCCGTGCGCGGGTGCATGGTGACGGTGCCCGCGGCGATCTGCCGGGAGAGCGCCTGGTAGGCGCCGAGGAGGAGCTGCTGGCCGGTCTGGCCGCGGGCGTAGAAGGTACGGGAGACCTGGACGCCGCCGAAGGAGCGGGTGTCGAGGAGTCCGCCGTACTCCCGGGCGAACGGAACGCCCTGGGCCACGCACTGGTCGATGATCTCCACGGAGATCTGGGCCAGCCGGTGCACATTGGACTCGCGGGCCCGGAAGTCGCCGCCCTTGACGGTGTCGTAGAAGAGGCGGTGGACCGAGTCGCCGTCGTTGCGGTAGTTCTTGGCGGCGTTGATACCGCCCTGGGCGGCGATGGAGTGGGCCCGGCGGGGCGAGTCCTGGTAGCAGAACTGCTCCACCCGGTAGCCCTGTTCGCCGAGGGTGGCCCCGGCCGCCCCGCCGGCCAGCCCGGTGCCCACCACGATGACGGTGTGCTTGCGGCGGTTGGCCGGGTTGACGAGCTTCGCCTCGAAGCGGCGGCGGTCCCAGCGTTCGGCGACCGGCCCGTCCGGTGCCCTGGTGTCGGTGAGGGGGGCGCCCGTCTCGTACTCCGTGTAACTCATTTCAGCTCACCACTCCGGTCATGACGGCGACGGGTACGGAGACGAAGCCCGCGGTCAGGACGAGCGCGAGGCCGTTGGCCGTGGCCTTGAGGGCACGGTCGCGGCGGGCGCTGCCCGCGCCGAGGGTCTGGGCGGCGCTCCAGAAGCCGTGCCGGACGTGCAGCCCGACGGCGAGCATCGCCGTGAGGTAGATGACATTGCCGTACCAGGTCGAGAAGGTGGCGACGACGTTCTCGTACGGCTTGCCCGCCTCCGCGTTCTCGTTGACCGTGAGGGTCGTGAGATCGAGGATGTGCCAGACGATGAAGAGCGCGATGATCACCCCGCCCCAGCGCATGGTGCGGGTGGCGTAGCTCGACCGGCGCTTCTTGTGCACATAGGCGGTGGGGCGGGCCCGGATGTCCCGGCGGCTCAGCTGGTACGCGCTGACCGCGTGGGCCACGACCGCGGCGAGCAGCACGATACGGACGATCCAGAGCGCCCATTCGTGGTGGAGCACGGGCGCGCCCATGGTCCGCAGCCAGTGGCCGTAGGCGTTGAACTCCTCGGGGCCGAAGAAGACCTTCAGATTGCCCGCGACATGGGCGACCAGATAGCCGAGCATGATCAGCCCGCTGACCGCCATCACGGCCTTCTTGCCGACCGTGGACCCCCAGAAGGAGTGCGGGGGCCGGGGCCGGGTCCCGTCCGCCGGTTTCCGTGCCGTACGTGTTGCCGAAGCCATGCCGGCAACCGTAGGCGCGAGCATGACCAGTGGTCCAAGACATGATCCGGCTGATCTCGATAGCCAGAGCCTATGCAGGGGTCTACCCTGGCGATATGCAGTTCCAGCAGCTCCTGTACTTCGTGGCCGTGGCGGAGACCCGGCACTTCACCCGGGCCGCCGAGCGGGTCCATGTCTCCCAGCCGTCGCTCTCCCAGCAGGTGCGGGCGCTGGAGAACGAGCTGGGGGCGGAGCTGTTCAGCCGGGCCCGGGGCAATATCGCGCTGACCGAGGCGGGCGAGGCGCTGCTGCCGCTGGCCCGGCGGATCCTGGCGGACGCGGACACCGCCCGGCACGAGGTGCAGGAGCTGGTCCGGCTGCGCCGCGGCCGGGTCAGGCTCGGGGCCACCCCCAGCCTCTGCACCGGGCTGCTCCCCGATGTGCTGCGCTCGTTCCACGACCGGCATCCGGGGATCCGGCTGCTGATCGACGAGGGCGGTTCGCACGATCTGGTGCGCAGGCTGGCGCGGGGCGCGCTGGACCTGGCGCTGGTGGTGCTGCCGCTGCCGCCCGCGTCACCGGTGCTGACGACGGTCGAGCTGCTGCGCGAGGATCTGGTGGTGGTCTCGTCGGCGGCCGCGCCCGGGCCGCCGGCCCCGGTGCGGATCGCCGATCTGCGGGATGTGCCGCTGGTGATGTTCCGGCACGGCTACGACCTGCGGGAGCTGACCGTCGCGGCCTGCCGGGCGGCCGGGTTCGAGCCGTCGTTCACGGTCGAGGGCGGTGAGATGGACGCGGTCCTGGGCTTTGTCCGGGCCGGTCTCGGGGTGGCGGTGGTGCCCCGGATGGTCGCGGACCGCTCGGGGCCCGGTCTGCGGGTGACCGCGCTGGCCCGGCCGGGGCTGCGGCGGACGATCGCCCTGGCGCACCGGAGCGACGTGGCACCGCCGCGGGCCGCCCGGGAGCTGCAGAAGCTGCTGCTCGCGACGGCGGGCGGCGGGGCTCCGGGCGCGGGCTGAGCCGTACGGCACTGGCCGGCGAGCATGGCGGACGGGATTCCGTGGGCGGGGGGGGGCGGTCACCGGCCGGGTGGGCCGGGCACCCCGGACGGGCGCACCCGGCCCGGGGGCGTAGGCACGAGGACGGCTCCGGAACGATGCGCCGCGGCGGGCCCGGACCGGCAGGACCTCGCCGGTGCCCGGGCGTCCCGGCCCGGCCCTCGCCGGTACGGCGGGTTCAGATGGCGTCCGCCAGCGACAGGGTGTGCAGTTGGTCGGGCGGGCCCGGCCTGGCGTAGTACCAGCCCTGCGCGGTGTCGCAGCCCAGCTGCCTGAGCTGGTCGGCCTGGACCCCGGTCTCCACGCCCTCGACGGTGACCGCGAGTTCGAGGCTGTGCGCCAGCGACACGATGCCCTCGACGATCTTCAGATCGACCGGGTCGACGGGCGCCTGCTGCATTCCCTTGGTGAAGGAGCGGTCGAGCTTCAGGATGCTGACCGGGAGCCGCCGCAGATTGGCCAGGTTGGAGTAGCCGGTGCCGAAGTCGTCGAGGGCGATGTCCACACCGAGGTCGGCCAGTTGCCGCAGCGGCCGGAGCAGCCCCTCGTCCGCTCCTATCAACGCGGACTCGGTGACCTCCAGGCAGAGCGCGCCGGGTTCGAGTCCGGCGCGCTCCAGGACGGCGACGGTGTCCTGGACCAGTCCGGGGTGCTGGAGCTGCGCCGGTGAGAGGTTGACGTTGATCCGCAGCGGACCGGTCCCGGCGCAGTGCTGCTGCCAGTCGCAGGCCTGGCGTACCGCCTCCTGGAGGACCCAGCGGCCCAGCGGGACGATCAGTCCGGTGTGCTCGGCCAGCGGGATGAACTGGTCCGGGCCGAGGACCCCGTGCTGGGGGTGGGACCAGCGCACCAGTGCCTCGGCGCCGTGGACCCGGCCGTTGCCCATCTGGACCAGCGGCTGGTACTCGATGAAGAACTCGCCGCGCTCCAGGGCGGCGGGCAGGGCGGTGGTCAGCCCGTGCCGGGTGATGGCCCGCTGGTCGAGCTCCGGATCGGCCATCTCGAAGCGGTTCCCGCCGCGCGCCTTGGCGCGGTACATGGTGATGTCGGCGCTGCGCAGCACCTCGGCGGTGGTGCGTTCGCCGGCCGGTCCCTCGACGATGCCGATGGACCCGCGGACGGTGAACTCCCGGCCGTCGACCAGGATCGGGGTGCCGAGGGCGCCGAGGATCCGGGCGGCCAGTTCGCCGACCTCGTACTCGGTGTCGGGTCCGGTGGTCAGGGCGACGAACTCGTCGCCGCCGAGCCGGGCGACCATCTCGCCGGGGGCGGTGGCGCAGCTCTGGAGCCGGTCGGCGACCTCGACGAGCAGCCGGTCGCCGGTGGCGTGGCCGAGGCTGTCGTTGATGGCCTTGAAGCCGTCGAGGTCGAGATAGCAGAGACCGAACCTGGCCTCGCCCGCGCCCGCCCGGTCCGCCGCGGGCTGCCCGGCGCCGGACTGCCCGGTACCGGGCCGGTCCGCTCCGGACGGGGCCGCGAGCTGGCCGTGGCCGGGTCCCGTACCGGCGAGGGCCTTCTCCAGCCGTTCGAAGAAGAGCGTGCGGTTGGGCAGCCCGGTCAGGGCGTCGTGGGTGGCCTCGTACCGCAGCCGGAGGTTGAGCAGTCGGCGTTCGGTGGTGTCCTCCAACAGTGCCAGCAGATACTGCGGCCGCCCCTCCGGGTCGCGCAGCAGGGACATCGTCAGATTGGTCCACAGGACGGTGCCGTCGTCGCGGAAGAACGGCTTCTCCACCCGGAAGTGTTCGCGCTCGCCGCGCTTGAGCTCCCGGTAGAGCTGGGCGACGTGCGGACGGTCCTCGGGATGGGTCCACTCGGTGATCTTCTTGCCGCGGACATGGTGCTCCAGTCCGCCGAACATCCGGGTCAGGGTCTCGTTGACCTCGACGATCGTCCCGTCGAGCTCCGCGATGCCGATACCGATCGCCGCGCCCTCGAAAACCGCCCGCAGCCGGGTCTCGGTGGCGTGCAGGGCATGGACCGCGTCGGAGCGGGCCACCAGGGCGGAGCGGGCGACGGCCTCCTGCTCGGCGAGGGTCCGGTCGCGCAGCCCGGCCGCGAATCCGGCGGCCACCGCGTGCTGGAGGCGGGTGCAGCGGGTGCGGCCGTCCTCCACGGCCAGCTCCTCCTCCCCGGCGTCGCCGCAGTACAGCACGAGATAGGCGTCGATGACGCCGAGGGTGCGCACCAGCGCGTCGGGGTCGGTGCAGTGGGCGTCGACGAGCGCGGCGCCGATCCGCTGGGCCGGGGCCGGGTCGAAGGGCCGGGCGTGCAGCAGCTCGCACAGGGTCCGTGCCAGCGGCACCAGATGCTCCTCCACCTCGCCGCGGGTGAGCGAGGTCGCTGTCACGGGGAAGACGGCACGGCTCCAGATGGTCGCGAAACGGCGGAGTCTGTCCTCAAGACCGTCCGGGTCCGCCGTGGGACCCGTCGCCTGCGACGGCGGCATCACGCCTTGCGCCCCACCCCTGCGTAGCTTGAGAAGGCATATGGGTCCTCCTGCTCGGCTGGGGTGTCCGGACGCCAGTGCGGCGTGTACACCAGTCCGGGCTCGACCATCTCGTACCCCTCGAAGAACCGAGCAATTTGCTCTTGTGAACGCAATGTCAGTGGACTGCGGATGTCACGGTAGACCCCCAGGGCGCCTTCCGTCTGCTCCTGCGTCACCGGGACGCCGTCGTACGCGGCATGGGTGAGAACGACCAGACTCTCCGGCGGAAGTGCGTCTGCCAACTCCCGTACCGCGCCGTACGGGTCCTCCGCGTCCTCGACGAAGGGAAGCACGCCGAGCAGCAACAGCGCCACCGGCCCGGCCGTATCCAGCAGTTCGGCGACCTCGGAGCCGTCGAGGATCTGCCGGGGTCTGCGCAGGTCGGCGGTGGCCACGGCGATCCCGGGGTCGCCGCCCGCCACCGCGCGCCCATGGGCGACGGCGACCGGATCGTGGTCCAGATGGACGATGCGACAGGCCGGGTCGGCGGCCCGGGCGACCTCGTGGACGTTGCCGTACGACACCATCCCGCAGCCGATGTCGAGGAAACGGGTCACCCCGCGGCCGACCGCCCAGGTCACCGCGCGTCGCATGAACGCCCGGTCGGCCTGGACGGTTTTGGGGAGCCCGGGCAGAAAGCCCAGGGCCCGGCGCGCGGCGTCCCGGTCGGCGGCGAAGTTGTGGGAGCCGCCCGCGTAGTAGTCGTACATCCGGGCCACGCTGGGAACCGAGGTGTCGATGCCGGGCGGGGCCCAGGCAGCACGCTCCATCGATGTCTCCAACCCGGTCGACCGGACCGCCGTGCGGATGCTCCGGCCGTGCTCGCGGCCGGTGTTCGAGCAGAGGCTACTGATCGGCCGCCCATTGGGCGAGTCCAAACCGGAATCGGCGGACCGGTTGTTGGTCACATCACGGGGTCGCGGGGACCGGCCCCCCGGCCCGCGTGGGGGGCGGGCCGGGAGGCCGGGGACCGTGACGGCGGCCCGGTCCGGCCGCCGCGGGGACCGTCCGTGGTCACCGGGTCACTTCGCCGTCCTGACCGCCTTGCCCTGCGGGGTCACGGCGAACCAGGTACCGCCCACACCCTGCCCGTTGACGTCCCCGGGCCTGCGGTCGCCCGCGAAGGTGTAGAGCGGCCAGCAGTCGATGGTCTGCTGCCGGATGCCGTCGGGACGGGCGAAGGTGACAAAACCCTTCTTGAGGACGCCCCGGGTGTCGTTCTTGTTGACGGGGGCCACCACCGGCTATTTCTCCAGGCATTCCCCGGTGCAGGCGGTCCGCATCGGCCAGGCCGAGTCCTTGAGGAAGCGGTAGACCGTCATACCCTCGCGGTCCACCACGATCTCGCCGAGCTTCGGATCCTTCCGGGTGGCGAGTCCGGGCGGGCTCGCCGGTTCGGCAGGGCCCGAACCGGAACCGGAACCGTCGCTCCGGCCGCCCCCGGTGCCGTAGCCACCCGTACCGCCGTTCCCGGCCGCCGCCCCGCCGGCCTTCACCCCGGCCTTCCCGCCGTCCGGCGCGGCGGCGAACCAGGTGCCGCCGACGCCCTGCCCCTTCGCCTCCCCGGCCCGGGTGTCCTTGGCGTACCGGTAGACGGGCCGTCCGGCGACGGTCAGCTGCCGTACGCCGTCGGGCCTGGCGACCTCGCCGAGGAGGGCGGCATCGGTCCCGGGCGGGGCCGTCGCGCCCTCCGCGGCGACCACCGGCCAGGCCTTCGCGCAGTCGCCTTCGCAACGGGACCGCGGGGGCGACGCGGAGTCCTCGTCGAAGCGGTAGAGGGTGAACCCCGCGCTGTCGGTGAGGACCCTGCCGAGTGCCGGGCTGTCCCACACCGCGAGCCGTCCGGCCGGCCCGGCTCCGGTGCCCGGCGCGGTCGTGCCGCCGGATCCGTAGTCCCCGTAACCGCCGCTGCCGGGCCGGGCCGGCTGGGCCGCGCCGACGGGCTGTCCCCCGCCGGTGTCCCCGCCCGTGTCCCCGCCGCCCCTGTCCTCCTGACCGCACGCCGTCGTCAGTACGAGCAGGGCCGCCGCAGCCGCGGCGAGCGACGCGCTCCGCCAGGTCGTCATGGTGTACTCCCGTAGGTCCGTCTCCGTGTCCGAGGTGTCGGCGGCGCCCGGGTACACCGTCCACGGCCCTAGGTACGGAGGCGGTACGGGGATCCGTTCAACCGGGCCGGAAGTTTTCCGGACCCGGGTGCGGCGGGGGTGCGGGCTCGGGGGCGGCGGCGTGGGGGCAGCGGGAGTACGGGGCACGGGTGCGGCGGAGTGGCGGGGCGCGGGGGCAGCGGGGAGATGCGGGCACGGGCGGCGGGTTGGCGGGCGGTACGGAGCATCGGCCGGGCGCGGTGTACCTGCGCCGTGGGCCCTGCCCGGTCCGCGCGGATCCGGCGAGTCCTGCCCGACGGCGGGCCCGGACCGGCGGCGGCGCGCCGCCGGTGTCCCCCGCCCGGCGGACACGGATGACCCGTTCGCCCGGCAGCGATCGCGACGCGGCCCCCGCGCTCCTAGCGTTCCGGGTATCGAGGGGCACGCTCCGCCGTTCCGCGGAAACCGGTTCCGCGCCTGCTCCTCGGGGACCCGGAGGAATGCCCATGCGCGCGATACGTGCCGCGTCCGCCGCTCTGCTGGGAGCGACCGCACTGGCCCTGGCCGCTCCCGCCGCCCTGGCCGGCGGCAACGGCGACCCGGTCCGGTTCACCGTCTCGCCGTCGACCGTCGCGCCGGGCGGGCGGGTCGCGCTCTCGGCGAGCAACTGCGCCACGACGGCCACCGCCTCGTCCGGGATCTTCGACACGGCGAACATCCGGCCGGGTACGTCGGCCACGGCGACCGTGGACTCCGACGCGCGGCGGGGGGCCCAGTACTCGGTCCGCTTCACCTGCGGCAGTCAGCAGGGAACGTTCGTCCTCACGATCAGCGGCGGCAGCGCCAGCCCCACGACCAGTTCGACCTACCGGCCGCCGGCCGCCAGCACCACGCCGGTGCCGTCCGCGACCCGTACGGCCACCGCGACCGCCACAGCAACCCGGACCGCGACGGCCACGGCGACCGTGACCCCGCAGGGCGTCCGGGGCGGGCTCGGCGGCAGCATGGGCGGCGGGGCCGGTCCGGGTGAGTTCGCGGTGGGTGCCGCGTTCGTCGCCGCGGCCGTGGCCGGAACCGTCTTCGCGGTGCGCCGCCGTACCGCGGACCGCCGCCACTGACGGTGAGCCGCAGGTCCCGGATCCGTACCCGCACCCCGGTGCCGCCGGTGCCCGTGGCACCGGTCCCCGCGAGGGGCCGGTGCCACGGGCGTACTCGCCGACCGGGAGGTTCGTCCGGTCAGGCGGCTCCGCCGGTCTCCCGGCGGCGCCGGGAGATCACCAGGGCGCCGCCGAGCGCGGCGGCGGCGACCAGCGAACCGCCGACGGTCATCTCGGCGGTCGTCGGGCCCATCGAACCGCCGAGGCCGCCGCGGGCGCCCCGGCCGCGGAGCACCGCGAACTCGGCGGTCTCCACCCGGGTGCCGCCGTTGCACCGGACGGCCAGGTTGTACTCGCCGGGCGCGGCGCGGTCGTAGACCCGGGCGAAAGCGGTCTGCACATCGTCCCTGTTGCCGTTGCCCCCGTTACCGCCGGTGCCTCTGTTGTCCCGGGCGTCCGGTGCCTCCCGGTTGTCACCGGATCTGTTGTCGCCGGATCTGCCGTCACCGGCCCGGTTGTCGCCGTTGCCCCTGTTGTCACCGCTCTCACGGCCGTCGCGCCCGTCCCCGCCGCCGGCGTTGTCGCGGAAGTCCGCGTTGCCGCGGTTCTCCAGCCGGGCCGTCGGAAAGGCGTTCGAGGTCACCGTGCCGCCACGGGAGCAACCGCGCACGGTGACCGTCAGGGTGCCCCCCTCGTGGACCGCGCGCGGGTGGACGGAGAGGGCGAACGGTCCGGTATCCCGGTTGTCCCTGCCGTCCCCGCCGGCACCGCCGCCCGCGAACGCCAGGGGCGCCGGAACACCGACGGCCACGCACGCGGCCGCGGCCACTGCGAGAGCGCGTGAAGCACGCATCGTGAACCTCCAGCGGAAGACGCCCGGAGCGGCGCTCCGGGTTTGTCGACGAGTACGCCTTCCATGACGAACCCTCACCGGGCCGCCCGGGGGCCGCATGTCGGCGCTCGGCCGACCCGGTGAGCCGACACACCCACGGGAGGCCGAATGGCCCGCGCGGACCCGCAGGTCACACACCGTCACCCGGATCGGGGAAGTCGTGGCGGGGCGTTGACACGGATGGGTCACCCCCGCTGGACGGCGCCACCCGTTCGCTCCGCCCCGATCGCCGGGGCGTTCCGGCTCACCTACCGTGCCCAGGGAATCGACCGGAGTCGCCGCCGGACCGGACGGAGCTCGTCTCCAGCCTCGCGGTCAACCAGGCCGCCCTGCCGAACCTCATGAACACCCTCTCCGACGAGGGCGTCACCACGGAGTTCTTCCAGCC
>NZ_JBSFNQ010000126.1:0-15616 GCF_053981115.1 Streptomyces sp. NPDC003691
ATGTCGAGGACGTACCGCGGCTTGCCGTCCGGTGCCGGACGGCCGATCCGCAGGCCCTTGCGCTGGCCGATGGTGAAGCCGCGCCCGGCGCGGCCCCTGCCCGCGGTGGCGGTCCGCCGCCGCGGCCGTCAGCGCGTGGCGGCCCGGGGGTCGGCGTACCGGCGGCGGCTGCGGAGCATGCCCTCGTCGGAGAGGGTGAACACATCCACGAAGTCGACCTGCTGGGGGCCGGCCCGGCCGATCGCGACCACGCAGTCGCCGGAGGCCACGATGCGGTCGATGCGGTGGCGGCAGCCCGGCGCGGGAGTCTCGGGGCGGGCGTCCTCGTCGAGCAGGGAGAGGTAGCCGTCCACATCCCCGCTGTCGAGGTAGTGGTAGGCCAGCCGGACATGGTCGACCCCGGAGTCGGTGACGACACTGCTCGGGAGCAGTTTCCTCGGGTGACGACTGTTCATGGCACGTCCTTTCGTACGACCGCCCCGCGGACGGGCGGAAGCTGCTGTCAGCGTGCGCCGCCCGCACAACCCCGGCCTATCGCCGTCCTATCGCCGCCACCGGTATACGGACACCGTTTACAACAGTGGAGATGATCAGGAAAACTGTCGGTATACGTGTCCTGCACGTCTTTTCGGCACGGTTCCTGTTGGTCGGACGTGTTCCTTGCTGGGAGAGACTGTGGACTTATCGCCCGGCGGGGATCACCGGACCCCCGACACCGTGGTCTTCCGTATTCTCGGGCCGCTCCAGGTACAGGGGCCGGAGGGACAGATACGGATTCCGCCCGGGCGTCAGGAAGTGATCCTCGCCGCGCTGCTGCTGGAGGCGAACCGGGTCGTCAGCACCGACTATCTGGTGGATCTGATCTGGGAGGACGAACCCCCGGACACCGCCAGGACCCAGGTGCAGATCTGTGTGTCGAAGCTGCGGAAGCTGTTCGGCGGCCCGGGCGTGGCCGCCGCCATCACCACCCGGCCGCCCGGCTATGTCCTCAAGACGGAGGACGGTTCGGTGGACGCGGTGCTGTTCGCCCGGTGGATAGCCGATGCCAGGCTGGTCGCGAAGCGGCCCGGGGGCGCGGCCGAGGCGGTTGAGCTGCTGCGGGCCGCGGGCGGGCTGTGGCAGGGGGACTGCCTCGGCGGTATCGCGAGCGACACCCTGCGCAGCAAAGCAAGACAGCTGGACGAGGAGCGGCTGACGGCCGTCGAGCACCGGATCGACCTGGAGCTGGAGCTGGGCCGCCACCACCAGCTGGTGGGAGAGATCCAGCTCCTGGTGCACGAGCATCCCCTGCGGGAGCAGTTGCGCGGGAAGCTGATGCTGGCGCTGTACCGCTCGGGCCGGCAGGCCGAGGCGCTGGACGTCTACCGGCTGGGCCGGGATCTGCTGGTCGAGGAGCTGGGGCTGGAGCCGGGCGGGGAGCTGCGGAGTCTGGAGTCGGCGATTCTCGCCGGGGAGGTTCCGCCGCCGCGGTTCGCCGGTACCGGGGCGGACGGCGGGCCGGGCCGGGCCCCGGGCACGGGTACCGGCACGGGCGACGCGGGCGCGGCGGATTCCGGGGGTGGTGCGGCGGCCTCGCGGGGGCCGTCGGGTGTCCCGGACGGTGCGGGCGCCCGCGCGTTACCGGGCGGGGACGGCGGGTCCGGGCCCGCGGTGCCGGGGGACGCCCCCCGGTCCGCGGCGGCGGAGTCCCCGGCCGTCCCCGCTCCCGTCCCCGCCGCCGAGGTGCCGCGCCAGTTGCCTTCCGACACGGCCGACTTCACGGGCCACGCCGCCCGGGTCGCGGAGATCGAGCGGACGCTGCTGGGGCCGGGCGGGCGCCGGGCGGTGGGGCTGGTGGTGATCGTCGGCAAGCCGGGTACCGGCAAGTCGACGCTGGCGACGCATGTCGCGCACCGGGTGGGCGAGGCGCACTTCGCCGACGGCCAGCTCTACTGCGATCTGCGCGGGACGAGCGGTGCCCCGGCGACCCCGGGTGAGGTGCTGGGGCGGTTTCTGCGGGCCCTCGGGATCCCCGGCCCGGTGATCCCCGAGTCCCTCGACGAGCGTGCCGAGATGTACCGGACGCTGCTGGCGTCCCGGCGGGTGCTGGTGGTGCTGGACGACGCCGCGTCCGAGAGCCAGGTACGGGCACTGCTGCCGGGCGGCGGAAGCTGTGCGGTGCTGGTCACCAGCCGGGTGCGGATGACCGGGCTGCCCGGGGCGCACCGGGTGGAGCTGGACGTTCTGGAGACCGACGAGGCCCTGGAGCTGCTGGTCCGGGTGATCGGCGAGGAGCGGGTGGCGGGTGAGGACGTCGCCGCGCGGGCGCTGATCCGGACCGTGGGCGGGCTGCCGCTGGCGCTGCGGATCGTGGCGGCGCGGCTGGCGGCCCGGCCGCACTGGACCCTGGCGTCGATGGTGCACCGGCTGGCGAACGAGCGGCACAAGCTGGACGAGCTGACGCACGGCGAGATGACGATGCGGGCGAGCCTGTCCCTGACGCACGACGGGCTGGGGCCCGCCGACCGGCAGTTGCTGCGGCTGCTGAGCCTGGCGCAGGGCCCGAGCCTGCCGGGCTGGCTCGCCGGGGCGCTGCTCGACGACCGCCGGCCCTTCCCGTCGGACCTGCTGGAGCCGCTGGTCGACGTCCAGATGCTCGATGTGGTCGGGATGGAGTCGACGGGCGGTTTCCGCTACCGCTTCCACGAGATCATCCGGGTCTTCGCCCGGGAGCAGCTGGCCGCGCACGACACCCCGGCGACCCGTTCGGCGGCGCTTGACCGGATGCTCGGCTGCTGGATGGCGCTGGCCGAGGAGGCCCACCGCCGGGTCTACGGAGGGGACTTCACGGTGCTGCACGGTTCGGCGCCGCGCTGGCTGCCGCCCGCGGCGCATGTGGACGAGCTGCTGGCCGACCCGATGGAGTGGCTGGACAGCGAGCACGCCCATCTGGTGCAGGCGGTGGAGCACGCGGCAGCCGAGCAACTGGACGAGGTGTGCTGGGATCTGACGACGACGCTGGTCACCCTCTTCGAGACGCGCGGCTATCTCGACCACTGGGAGCGGACGCACCAGCTGGCGCTGCGGGTGGCGCGGTCGGCGGGCAATCAGCGGGGCAGTGCGGCCGTACTGGCCTCGCTGGGCTCGCTCTATCTGAGCCGCAGTCAGTACGACGAGTCGCGGGCGGCGCTGACGACGGCGCTGGGGCTGTTCACCGAGCTGGAGAACCGGCAGGGGCTCGGTCTCTGCCATCGCGACCTGGCCCTGCTGGAACGTTTCGTCGGGCGCGAGTACGAGGCCCTGGAGCTGTACGACCGGGCGCTGCGGGATTTCGACGCGTCGGGCGATGTGGTGGGGCGGGCCATCGTGCTCACCCAGAGCGCCCAGATCTGGATGCTGCGGGGGCAGAGCTCGGCCGCGCAGCGCAGGCTGGACGAGGCGCTGGGCATCTACCGGCTGGTCGGCTACACGGGCGGCCAGGCGCGGGCCCTGCGCCGGGCCGGTCAGCTCCAGCAGCAGCAGGGCGAACTGGGCCGTGCGGTGGCGACGTTCACCGAGGTCCTGGAGCTCTGCCGGGACAGCGGGGACGTGATCGGGGAGGGCCATCTGCTGCGGGACCTGGGGCTGGCGCAAGCCAGGATGGGCCAGGACGCGGCGGCGCGGGACTGTCTGGACCTGGCGCTGGGCATCCGGGAGCGGATCATGGACCACGGTGGGGCCGCACTCGTACGGCTGGACCTGGCGAAGCTGCTCGCGTCGGACGGCGGGCCGGGTGACCGGGACCGTTCGCGGGAGTTGCTGCGGAGCGCGGCACGGGCCTTCAGGGACCGCCGGATGGAGCCGGAGCTGGCGGAGGCACAGAAGCTGCTGGCGAGCGGCTGAGGCGGTTGGGCGGCCGGGGCGCTCGGGGAGGGATCCGGCGGGCGGGAACGGGTCCCGGGGCATCCGGTCGGTGACCGGCGGTGCGGCGGGAGCGGTTCGGGGCCTTCGCCGGGGGCGCCGTCACGGGGCGCCGGAGGGAGGGGCGGGGACCGGGTGACCGGGCGAGCCGGTTGCTGCGCGGTCCGGGGCCGGGGGCCTGTCGTGGCCCGGGGCGGTTCGGGTGGTCGTCGGTCGCGGGTGTCAGTCCCAGGGGTCGTTCACGGCAGTCGCTCCCGGAGGTCGTGGACGGAAGGTGCGGAGGTGCGGGGCGAGCGGTGGTACGTCGCGGGTGTCAGTCCCAGGGGTCGTTCACGGTCACTCCCGGAGGTCGCGGGCGGTCGGGGCGGTCGTCCGTATCGGGGCTCAGTCCCAGGGGTCGTTCACGGCGGTGCCTCCCGGAGGTCGTGGGCGGAGGTTGCGGGCGGAGGTGCGGGCGTCCGTACCGGGCTCAGTCCCAGGGGTTGTTCGCGTGGGTGGGGGTGGGAGTCGGCGTGGGGGCCGGGGCCGGTCCGGCCTCCTGCGCCGGGGCGGAGACGGCGCCCGCCGGGGCCGCCTCGCCGGCCAGGGCCGCCTGGGCGCCGAGCAGTGCGGCGGCGGCTACCGCGGCGGTGACGGCGGCGGTGCGGAGGGCCTGGGCGAGAGCCATGGTCGTTTCCCTTCGGTCGGGGCGTTCCCGCTGGTTGCGGGGCGTTCCTTCGTTGTGGGCACCACGCTAGAAACGGGCGGAATCGCCGGACCGGCCCTGCTCCTATCGCCCGGCTATCACGGCGCGGGAGGGCGTACGGGACCGGGAAAGGACCGGGGTGCTCCACCCCTTGGAGCGGTCCGTTCCGCCCTCGCCGCAGCCCTGCCGGAAGCTCTGGTTCCGGCTCGGCGCGGGGCCCGCCCGCTCTCCGGCCCGCGAGGGCGCCGTATCGCGATGGACCGGCTCCGGCCTGCGGATTCCCGGCAGAGCACGGGGGGTTCGGGGCACCGGCCCGGGGCGCCCGGGGGATCCGCGGCGGCCGGCCGAACGGCCCCTGGAGAGGGCCGTGATAGCGGACGCCGTGCAGGCGCTCCGTACCGCCCGGTCCGCGGCCGCTTTTCCTTGCGCCGGGGGACGGCCACGGTCCACGGCCGGACCCACCGCCGTCCCCCGCGTCACAGCGGTCACGGATGTCCCTGGACCACCAGTGGCCCGGGGCACCGGCCCGTCCGGGAAAAGGGCCGGAGTGCTCCGCCGCGGCTCCGCGCCGCCGTGGTGATAGCGGACCGTCCGTCCGGCCGCCGCGCCCCCCGGGGTGCCGGGCGGCGGGGCGATGGTGACGCGATAGCGCGCTCCCGACGATGGGACGTATCACTCCCCATCCCCGTTAAGGGAGCACCCATGAACCCCGCGCACCTCGCAGAAAACGGCACGGATTCTCTGGTAGGAGCCCTGATACGGGCTCATCGGCTCCGTATCGGGCTGACCCAGCGGGAGCTGGCGGACCTGTCCACGATCAGTGTGCGGGCGATCCGCGATCTGGAGCACGGCCGCGCCACCCGCCCCCGTACGGACACGGTACGGCTGATGGCGGACGCCCTCCGGCTGGGGCCGCGGGCCAGAGCCGCGCTGGAGGACGCCGCCCGTCCGGGCCGTACCGGCAGAGCCCCGGCGGGCCCCCCGGCCCCGCCGAGCGCCCCGAAGCCGCTGGTGGGCCGGGAGACCGAGACCGCCACCCTGGTACGGGAGCTGGCGCCGGACGGCGGGGAACGGCTGGTGCATCTGGTGGGCCTGCCCGGTGTCGGCAAGACCCGGGTGGCGCTGGCCGTCGCGGAGTCGCTGCACGGCACCGGGATGCCGGTGCTGTGGCACGCCTTTCCCGGCGCGGCGCGCGAATACGTGGCGACGGCTCCCGGGCCGTGGGCGGAGCTGACGGACCGCCTGGTGTCGGAGCTGTACGCCGCCGGGTTACCGCACCGGGAGCCCGCGGGCGGCGAGCCCGCGAGCGCCCTGCTCGGCGAGGGGCCGGTCCTGCTGGTGCTCGACGGCGCCCCGGCCGGTGCGCCCCGCGCCGACCGGCTGACCCGGCTGCTGCACGAGGTGCCGGGGCTGCGACTGCTGGTGACCTCCGACGAGCCGTGGCAGGCCCCCGGTGAACGGCTCTTCCTGCTCTGCCCGCTGCCCGTGCCGTCCGCGAACACCCGGGGGGCGGCGGACGGTCCGCAGCCGGCCGGGGACGACCGCGAGCCCGCGGTGCGGATGTTCCTGGACCAGGTGCGGCGGGTGCTGGCGGCACCGGCGGTGACGGCGGCCGACCGGGAGCGGGCGGTACGGATCTGCCGGCTCCTCGACGGACATCCGGGGGCGCTGTCGGCCGCCGCCTCCTGGCTGGTCGTCTCCGATCTGGCGGCGCTCTGCGACACGCTGGCGGTGGATCCGGCGGCGTTCCTCGACCATCTCGGCGGCCGGGACGACCGGCTCCGGGACTCCCTGTACGGCCGGATCGGGCGGCTGCCCGGGGGGCCGCGCGCCGTACTCGGCGCCCTGTGCGCCGCGCCGGGCCCGGACTCCGTCGCCGACGGCTTCGGGCTGCCCGCGCTCACCGCGCTGACCGGCGGCAGTCTGCACGAGTGCGGGCGGCTGCTGCGGGAGCTGCTGCTGTCGGGGCTGGTCCGGGCGGCCCATGAGGAGGGCCCGGCCCGCTTCCGGGTGCCGGCGCTGGTCAGGGCGCTGGTGACCGGGGCCCCGGTGGACGCGCCGCAGGCAACTGCCGCCGTCTGAACTGCTCCCGGAGTGCCGGGACAACTGCCGCCCGGGGGCGGACGGCGCGGATTGGATGGGCTCAGCGAGTTCCCGGCGGACCGGGCCGGCAGACCGGACCGGCGGGACCGGCCGGGGACCTCGCAGTCGCACCGCATCCGCACGCCGAACCGCCGGACCGCTCCGCCCGTACGCGGGGCCGGTTCGCATCCGCCGAGCCGAGCCCGTGGCGCCGGCCCGTCCCCGAGGAGCGACCGTATGTCTCCCAAGGCATCCGTCAGGCTGCCGCTGTCGGCGGCCCAGCGCGAGATCTGGCTGGCCCACACGCTGGATCCGTCCGGCCGCCGCTACAACATCGGCGAGTACCGGGAGCTGCGCGGCCGGGTCGATCCGGAGCTGGTCCGGGCCGCGTTCCGGCAGCTCGCCGTGGAGACCGACGCGATGCGGATCCGGGGTGTCGGCGCGGACGGCGACGGCCCCTGGCAGACCCTGCACACCGACCCGGGCGACCAGGAAATGGCGCTGGTGGACCTCAGCGGTGCCGAGGACCCGGCCGCCGCGGCCCGCGACTGGATGGCGGCCGAGCTCGCCCGCCCGTTCGATCTGGCGGCGGACTGGCTGACCCGGCACGCCCTGGTGAAGGCCGGTGCGGAGCTGTGGTTCTCCTTCCACGGCTTCCACCATCTGGTCGTCGACGGCGCCTCGCGGTCCCTGCTGGGCGCCCGGCTGGCGGAGCTGTACGAGGACGCGGCGGCCGGGAGGCCGTGGCGGCCGTCGCCGTTCGGTTCGCTGGCGGAGCTGATCGCCGAGGAGACCGGGTACCGGGAGTCGCCGCAGGCGGCGGAGGACCGGGCGTACTGGATCGCGAAGACGGCGGACCCGCCGCCGGCCGCGCGGATCGCCGGGGGGCGCTCGGCGCCCGTACCGCCCGGTTCGCTGCCGTTCGTACGGCGTACGGTGACCCTCCCCGCGCCGTACGCCCGGCAGTTGCGGGAGACGGCCCGCGCGTACGGGGCGCCGTGGACCAGGGCGGTGATCGCCCTGGTCGCCGCCTATGTCCACCGGGCCTCCGGAACGGACGCCGAGGAGCTGACGCTGGCACTGCCGGTACGGGCGCGGACCGGGGAGACGGCCCGCAGCACCCCGGCAATGATGTCGAACATCATTCCGCTGCGGCTCCCGGTGCCCGCGGGCGGCACCCTGGCGGGGCTGCTGGGGGCAGTGGTGACCGAGGTCCGGCAGGGGCTGCGACGGCAGCGGACCCGGTTCGAGGAGCTGGGCCCGGAGGGCGCGCCCGGGCGGCCGCCGGTCTCCCTGCAGCTGAACATCATGGCGTTCGCACCGGGGATGCGGTCCTTCGGTGTGCCGACCACCCTGCACAACCTGGGGAACGGGCCGGTGGACGGGCTGGCGGTCGCGGTCTACGACCTGGGGCCGGAGGACGGGCTGCGGATCGACTTCGACGCGGCTCCGGAGTCCTGCGACACGGCCGCCGTCGCCGCGCACCAGGACCGTTTCGTACGGTTCGTGGGCACCGCGCTCGCCGCGCCCGAGGAGCCGCTGTCCGCGCTGGAGCTGATGGACCGGAGCGAACGGCGGCTGGTGCTGCACGAGTGGACGGGGGTGACGGCTCCGGTCGACGAGCGGCCGCTGACCGAGCGGTTCGAGGAGCAGGCCCGGATCCGCCCGGACGCCGTCGCCGTGGTCTTCGGCGAAGAGCATCTGACGTACGGGGAACTCGACGCAGAGGCCAACCGGCTGGCACATCATCTGCGCGCCACCACCGGGCTGGGCCGCGGCGACCTGGCGGGGATCCTCGTCGACCGCTCACTCCCCCTGGCCACCGGCATCCTCGCCGTCCTCAAGACCGGCGCCGCCTACACCCTCCTCGACCCCGACTACCCCGACCTCCGGATCGGCGACACCGCCCGCGACGCCGGAATCGCCGCCCTGGTCACGACGGAGGGCCATGCGCACCGGGTGCCCGGGCCCTGGCCGGTGGTCCGGGTCGACGCCGAGGCCGCGGCGATCGCGGCGCGGCCGGGGAGCCGCCCGGAATCGGTACTGACGGGGGACGACTCCGCCTGTGTGATGTTCACGTCCGGGTCGACAGGACGCCCGAAGGGCATCCTCTCCTCCCACCGGAACCTCACCTCCACCGTCACCGGCCAGACCTACTGCACCTTCGGCCCCACCGAAACCTTCCTCCAGTGCTCACCCGTCTCCTGGGACGCCTTCAGCCTCGAATTCTGGGGCGCCCTCCTCCACGGCGGCACCACCGTCCTCCAACCCGGACAACGCCCCGAACCCGCCCTCATCGCCCACCTCACCCCCCACCACCACATCACCATGCTCCAACTCTCCTCCAGCCTCTTCAACTACCTCACCGACGAACACCCCACCACCTTCACCACCACCCACACCGTCTACACCGGCGGCGAACCCGCCTCACCCACCCACATCCACACCCTCCAACAACACCACCCCCACCTCACCATCACCAACGGCTACGGACCCGCCGAATCCCTCGGCTTCACCACCACCCACACCATCCCCCAACCCACCAACACCCCCAACACCCAACCCACACCCATCGGAAAACCCCTCACCAACAAACACGCCTACATCCTCGACCACCACCTCCAACCCGTCCCCCCAGGAACCACCGGCGAGCTCTACCTCACCGGCCACGGCATCGCCCACGGCTACCTCACCCAACCCACCAACACCGCAACCCGCTTCACCCCCAACCCCTACGGACCCCCCGGCACCCGCCTCTACCGCACCGGCGACCAAGCCCACTGGGACACCCACGGCAACCTCCACTACACCGGCCGCACCGACACCCAAATCAAAATCCGCGGCTTCCGCATCGAACCCACCGAAATCGAAACCACCCTCACCACCCACCCCCACATCACCCAAGCCACCACCACCCACACCAACAACCAACTCACCGCCCACATCACCACCACCCCCAACACCACCACCACACCCCACGACATCCGCACCTACCTCCGCCAACACCTCCCCGACCACATGATCCCCACCCACATCACCACCCACCACCAACTCCCCCTCACCCCCAACGGCAAAATCGACAAACGCGCACTGTCCCGGTTCGCCCCTCCCCCGGCCGAGGAGAGCGGACGGACCGCCGGCACCCCGCTGGAGGAGATCGTCTGCGCCCTCTTCGCGGAGGTGCTGGACCTCGCGGAAGCGCCGTCCGCGGACGCCGACTTCTTCACCCTCGGCGGTCACTCCCTGCTCGCCGCCAAGCTCGCCAACCGGCTGTCGTCGGCGCTGGACGCCCCGCTGGGCCTGCCCGACGTCTTCCGCCGGCCCACTCCGGCCCGGCTCGCCGAACAGCTTGCGGAGCTCACCGGCCGGGGCGCCGCACCGGCGCCGCCCGCGGTCGCCGGACCGCGGCCCGATCGGCTTCCGCTGTCCTTCGCCCAGCAGCGGCTGTGGCTGGTGAACGGGCTCGAAGGCGGCGGTACGGCCTACAACGTCCCCCTGTCGGTCCGGCTGGAAGGGCCGCTGGACCCGGCCGCGCTACGGGCCGCCGTCCGCGATGTGATGGAGCGCCATGAACCGTTGCGGACCCGGATCACCGTCCTGGACGGCGAACCCTGCCAGCTGGTGGACCCGGTGGGAGCGGCCCCCTTCGAGGTGCGCGACATCGCCCCGGAGGCGGTGGAGCCTGAGCTGACGGCCGCCGCCGGACATGTCTTCGACCTCGCGGCGGAGGCTCCGCTGCGGGTGACGCTGCTGCGCACCGGACCGGAGTCGGCCGTGCTGCTGCTGGTGCTGCACCACATCGCCACGGACGGGCAGTCGCTGGGCCCGCTGTTCGCGGACCTCTCGGCGGCGTACACGGCCCGGCTCGCCGGACGGAGCCCCGACCCGGCGCCGATTCCCCTCGCCTACGCCGATCATGCGCTGTGGCAGCGGTCCGCACTGACCGGTCCGGTGCTGGACGGGCAGCTCGCGTACTGGCGGCGGGCCCTCGCGGAGCTGCCGCAGGAGCTGGGCCTGGTGCACGACCGGCCCCGGCCGCCGGTCGCCGGGGGGCGCGGCGGTGCCGTGGCGGTGGACTTCGGCGCGGACCTCGGCCGCCGGATCACCGGGCTGGCCCGCGCCGAACGGTGCACGCCCTTCATGGTGGTACAGGCGGCGCTGGCCGCCACCCTGACCCGGCTGGGCGCGGGCACCGATATTCCGCTGGGCTCACCCGTGGCGGGCCGTGCGCACAGCGGACTGGCGGGGCTGGTGGGGTTCTTCGTCAATACGCTGGTGCTGCGGACGGACACCTCCGGCGATCCGGAGTTCCGGGCGCTGCTGCGCCGGGTGCGCGATACGGACCTGGATGCCTTCGCCCACCAGGACGCCCCGTTCGACCTCGTCCTGGAGGCCGTCAATCCGCAGCGGTCACTGGCCCGGCATCCGCTGTTCCAGGTCTGCCTGGCGGTGGAGAACGGCCCGGCGCCGGCGCCCGGCTTTCCCGGGGTCCGCAGCGGGCCGGTCCTGCCGGTGGCGACCGGGGCGGTCAAGTTCGACCTGGAGTTCCTGCTGCACACGGGCGGTGCCGACGGCGAGCCGGACGGCCTGGCGGGCACGGTGCTCTACAACGACGACGTCTTCGAACGGGCCTCCGCGGAGCGGATCGTCGCGATGGTACGGCGGACGCTGGAGCAGGCCGTCGCCGCACCGGAGCTGCCGCTCTCCCGGCTGGATCCGATGTCCGCCCGGGACCGGCGGCTGGTGCTGCACGAGTGGACGGGGGCGACGGCTCCGGTCGACGAACGGCCGCTGACCGAGCGGTTCGAGGAACAGGCCCGGATCCGCCCGGACGCCGTCGCCGTGGTCTTCGGCGAAGAGCATCTGACGTACGGAGAACTCGACGCAGAGGCCAACCGGCTGGCACACCATCTGCGCGCCACCACCGGGCTGGGCCGCGGCGACCTGGCGGGCATCCTCGTCGACCGCTCACTCCCCCTGGCCACCGGCATCCTCGCCGTCCTCAAGACCGGCGCCGCCTACACCCTGCTCGACCCCGACTACCCCGACCTCCGGCTCGGCGACACCGCCCGCGACGCCGGAATCGCCGCCCTGGTGACCGCGGGGGAGCAGAGCGGACGGCTCAGCGGTCCCTGGGCCGAAGTCCCGCTGGACAACACCCCGCTGTCGCATCTCCCGGCGAGCGCACCGGACACCGTTCTCGGACCCGAGGATCCCGCCTGTGTGATGTTCACGTCCGGGTCGACAGGACGCCCGAAGGGCATCCTCTCCTCCCACCGGAACCTCACCTCCACCGTCACCGGCCAGACCTACTGCACCTTCGGCCCCACCGAAACCTTCCTCCAGTGCTCACCCGTCTCCTGGGACGCCTTCAGCCTCGAATTCTGGGGCGCCCTCCTCCACGGCGGCACCACCGTCCTCCAACCCGGACAACGCCCCGAACCCGCCCTCATCGCCCACCTCACCCCCCACCACCACATCACCATGCTCCAACTCTCCTCCAGCCTCTTCAACTACCTCACCGACGAACACCCCACCACCTTCACCACCACCCACACCGTCTACACCGGCGGCGAACCCGCCTCACCCACCCACATCCACACCCTCCAACAACACCACCCCCACCTCACCATCACCAACGGCTACGGACCCGCCGAATCCCTCGGCTTCACCACCACCCACACCATCCCCCAACCCACCAACACCCCCAACACCCAACCCACACCCATCGGAAAACCCCTCACCAACAAACACGCCTACATCCTCGACCACCACCTCCAACCCGTCCCCCCAGGAACCACCGGCGAGCTCTACCTCACCGGCCACGGCATCGCCCACGGCTACCTCACCCAACCCACCAACACCGCAACCCGCTTCACCCCCAACCCCTACGGACCCCCCGGCACCCGCCTCTACCGCACCGGCGACCAAGCCCACTGGGACACCCACGGCAACCTCCACTACACCGGCCGCACCGACACCCAAATCAAAATCCGCGGCTTCCGCATCGAACCCACCGAAATCGAAACCACCCTCACCACCCACCCCCACATCACCCAAGCCACCACCACCCACACCAACAACCAACTCACCGCCCACATCACCACCACCCCCAACACCACCACCACACCCCACGACATCCGCACCTACCTCCGCCAACACCTCCCCGACCACATGATCCCCACCCACATCACCACCCACCACCAACTCCCCCTCACCCCCAACGGCAAAATCGACAAACAGGCTCTGCTCGCCCTGCCGCAGCCCCGGCCCGAGACCGCCGGTGCCGCCGGTCGGCCGCCGCGGACCGCACTGGAGCGGACCGTCTGCGCGGCCTTCGGGGACGCCCTCGGGACCGATGTCCCGCCCGGCCCCGACGACGACTTCTTCGCCCTCGGCGGCCACTCCCTGGTCGCCGCCAGGCTCGCCAACCGGCTGAGCCGCGCCCTGGAGCTGACGCTCACCCTCCGGGACGTGTTCCGGCACCCGACGCCCGCCCGGCTGGCCGCGTACCTCGAAACCGGCCCGGCCGACACCACGACCGCCCCCGAACCGCGCCGCGCCAGGCCCGTCCTGCGCCGCCGCACCGACCAGGAACGGATCACCTCATGACCGACGGAGCCTCCTCCCTCCCCAACGCCGACGACATCGTCTGGGACCTGCCCGGCGACGGCCCGCAGCGGACCGCGCTGCTGGTGCTGCCGCACGCGGGCGGCAACGCCCACGCCTACGCCGACTGGCGCGAGCATCTGCCCGCGGACGTACGGCTGCTGATCGGCCAGTACCCGGGCCGCGGGGCCCGCTATGCCGAGGATCTGCCGGAGACCATCGCCGATCTCGCCGGGCCGGTGGCCGCGGCGCTCCCCGGGGACCTGCCGGACGATCTGGTCGTCCTCGGCCACAGCATGGGTTCGCTGGTCGCCTTCGAGGTGGTCCGGCGGCTCACCGCGGCCGGACGGCCCGCGCGGGCCCTGGTGGCATCGGCCTGCCGGGCGCCGTTCCTGCCGAACCCCAGCGCCGTGTACCCGGAGCGGCTCGACGACGACCAGCTGGTCGCCGCCATCAAGGAGCGGGGCGGCACCGACGACGGGATCCTCGACGAGCCCGAGCTGCGCGAGATCATCATCCCGTCGATCCGGGCCGACTTCGCCATCGACGACGTGTACCGCTGCTCCGTGGCGGAGGCCGTGGTGGACTGCCCGGTCACCGTCATCGGCGGGGACCGGGACCCCGTGGTGCCGGTCGCGGCGCTGGACCGCTGGGCCGAGATCACCGGGGCCGGGTTCGCCGTCCACGTACTGCCCGGCGGCCACTTCTACTTCCAGCAGCAGCTGCCCGCCTTCTTCGCCCTGCTCGACACCGTGCTCGGTGACGGCGCACGGCCCGCGGCGGGCGCTCCGGGAGAGCTCGCCGCCTCCGCCGCCTGACCCCGGCCGCCGTCACCCGGCCCGGCCCCTTCCGTTCCCTTCCCTTCCCTTCCCTTCCGCTCTCCGATTCCGCGCCCCTTCCGACGCAGAGGACTGCACCGATGACCACCTATGCCGACGCCCCCGTGCTGGGCGGACCGACCGTGATCCGCGAGCCCGGCAAGCCCGCGATCATGACCATTCCCCGCCAGGACTCCGCCGAAGCCGCGGCCGACTGGCTCATCGAGCACCGGGCGGCCGTCCAGTCGGAGCTGCACCGCTCCGGCGCGGTGATGCTGCGCGGACTGCCGGTCCGCGACGCCGTCTCGTTCGCCACCGTCCGCGACGCGCTGATCGACCGGCGCGCCGGATACAAGGAGAAGGCGACCCCCCGCACCGACTTCGGCGAGGGCGTGTTCTCCTCCACCGACCTCCCGGCCGCCCAGCCGATCCGGCTGCACAACGAGAACAGCTACACCCTGGACTTCCCCGGGTTACTGCTGTTCGGCTGCGTGACCGCGCCCGCGAAGGGCGGCGGCGCCACCACGACCGGCGATATGCGGGAGGCCCTGAGACTGCTCCCGGACGGGCTGCGGGCCCGCTTCGAGAAGGCCGGCTGGCTGCTCGTACGCAACTACTCCGAACTGGCCGGGCTGCCCTGGTACACGACCTTCGCCACCGACGACAAGGCGGTCGCCGAGGCCTACTGCGACGAGAACACCATCGGGTACGAGTGGCTGGACGACGACTCCCTCGTCACCCGGCAGCGCCGCTCGGCGATCGTCACACACCCCGTCACCGGGGAGCGGGTCTGGTTCAACCACTTCGCGTTCTGGAACAGCCGCACCCTCGACCCGGACGTCCGCGAGGTGCTGGAGGAGACGTACGGCCGGGACGGGCTGCCGTTCAACACCTACCTCGGCGACGGGACCCGGCTCACCGACGAGGAGGTCGACGCCGTCAACGCGGTCTACGACCGGGTGACGGTCCGCGAGGACTGGCAGGTGGGCGATCTGCTGCTGGTCGACAACATCCTCTGCGCCCACGGCCGGGAGTCCTTCACCGGCGACCGGAAGATCCTCGTCGCCATGGGCGAGCCGGTCGCGCTCGCCGACTGCTCCCCCGCCACCCAGCCGTCCACCACCGTCCACGGGGAGTGACCACCGCCATGACGACCTTGCTGCCCGAGCGTTCCGCGGCCCCGTCCCCCGCCCCGTCCGCCGCCCCCGTCGCGGTCCCGGACCGGGAGCCCCGCGATCTGCTGGACCGGCTGGCCGCCGCCCCAGGGGACCGTACCGCCGTGGTCGCCGCCGACCGCGAACTCGACTTCACCGCACTGCGCGCCGAGGCCGCGCGGATCGCCGCCGCCCTCGCCGGGCACGGCATCGGCCCCGAGTCCGTGGTGGCGCTCTGCCTGCCGCGCGGCGCGGACCTGGTCGCCGCGCTGCTCGGCACGCTCACCGCGGGCGCCGCCTATCTGCCGGTGGATCCCAAGCTGCCCGCCGAACGGCGCCGCTATCTGATCGAGGACTCCGGCGCCGACGCCGTCGTCACCCCCGGCACC